>QMXA01000013.1 GCA_003661905.1 Thermoprotei archaeon
CCTCCAGATCCTAGTAGTGTTGCACCAATAACAATATCCTTCAAATCCTGAATACTAAGAGCTCTCAACAAAACACCCCAAACAAAAAACAACAAAAATAATAAAAAACTTTTCCAACAACTCTTATCTTAATGAAGAATATGTGATACCTCTCAGCATAAGTCAAAATTTAGAGTATACAAATTAACCAAACAAATTTAAAATATTTAATTATCTCTTAAGCAGAGGTCTTTCAATGCCATAGAATAGAGCTAGGTACAGTACAATGCTGAGTGTTAAGTTATCAATAACACCTAGTGGTATTAGTCCTTTCCAGGAAAGTGTTCCTGTCACGATCCATGCAATAATTCTTGCTATTCCTTTAGTTTCTATCTTAGTCTTTAATCTTTCAACTATTCAGAAATGAGCAACTTCTACACCTGCAAATGGCACTAAGTAGTGTGCTAATACCGTGATCATGAAGATTATCTAGCTTATTCCTCCTGCACCTATTGCCGCGAAGATAACACCTAATATTCCAGAGATTAAAACAGCATGTTCTAACAACAGAGTGTATGGTAGTTGCTAGAGCTAATCCAGCTGTATATGCATTATTATCATCAGTTATCCATGCTGCGCCAATCCATGCTATTAGGCCTAGAGCTGCAAAGAGTATACCGAATCTAACGAATATTTCTTCATAAGGCACTCTAATGATTGCTGCTAGTAGAGCTCCCATTAGTGGAGGTATAGCTCCTACGAAATATGCTAGAGGTAATGAAATTACGGTATCTTTACTAGATTCCAGGAATCTTGACACATCAGAGATACATGCAGTAAATCCAGCCCACATACTAACAGCCATAAGCATTGCATCTATAAAGCTTAAACCTCCTGGAACTTCCTTACCTAATACTGTTGCTATGCCTCCTGGATACTGACTTGTAGCCAGCCACACAACTCCTATAGATATTCCAAAGAATAATGGCATTGTAGCCCAGCTAATCATACTTATATGCTTTATTTCCATGTAAGCAGATATAAGAAATACTATACTACATATTGTAGAGATTAATGCTCTATATGTTTCAAATCTAGGATCTGCTACTGGTATACCTATGAGAGTTGTCGTTATGGTTCTACCAACTATATATGCTTGAAGTCCGTAAGCAACTGTTGCTAGGAAAAATACTAAAGCTCCAAACATCTTTTATCCTACAAGACCCATAGGTCTACGAGATAATGGGTAGGTATCTAAACCTTCCCTCCTACCGACCTCACCTTACGAATATCGCTATAATTGAATCAAACATGTATCCAGCAAAACATGCTGCTATAGCAATACTGATAGATGTGTTTAGCCCTATTGCATAGCCCCCAGCTATTGGGAATAAAGCAGTCTACATACCAATAAACATTCAGCATGCTAAGCCAGTGGAGTCTTAGATGTGGAGGTACTAGTTGAGACATATTCTCTATATCATGTACAGCAGAGCTTGATTTGCCTACATAATCGCCTCGTGAGGAAAAAGTAATGTATATATTTAAGTTTTTGTAATTTACCAGAATTACTCTCTATACATACTTACAATACGTGTTAATTACACTAGAATAATTTAATAAAAATATTTGTTTCTATATTGGAAGCTTAAAATCAGTAGTTCTTATCTTAGGTCTAGGAGTTTTGTATGCTTCTCTACTATGAGTCATTCCCATGAGAACCCATGATATTGCTGTATAAATAGCTGCTCTTAGAGGTTCTATTATTGGTATTTCTATTTTCTCCTCTCTTAATTTCTTCTGAGCTGCTTCAGCTAGAGCTGACATTCCAGTACATCCGAGAACTATGGCGTATGCACTGTGTTCTTTATAGGCTTTTTTGGATGCATTAACTATCTTTTCAACGGTTTTTTCAGGTTCTTTCTCTAACTCTAGAACTGGTACATGTATTGTTTCAATAGATGCTAAATGCTGCAATAAACCATACTTAGCGAGTAGGTGACGTATCAAAGGCTCTGTTTCAGGTAAGATGTTTATTATAGAGAACCGGCCTGCAATTTGTGTTGCTAGGAAGCATGCTGAATGATTAGCACCTACAACAGGTATACTCACAATTTCTCTTGCAGGGTCTAATGCAGGATCTCCAAAACAATCAATAACTACTGCATCATAGCCATTATCTTCAGCCCATTTAACTTTCTGGAGTATGTATGGAGCATTTACGAATTCATCATAAGCGCTTTCAATAGAAGCTGTACCTTTATCAAGTGTTACAACATCCATTTTGACAAGTCCATTGGTTTCTTCCTCTAGTTTCTTTGCTATACTCTTTCTATCTTCTATAGCTAGTTTTATTCCTTCGGTATAGATTATTGGAACTAAATCAACGATTTTTATTACACGTGGCATAGTTTCACCAATAGTGAATATATTCACTATAAGATAAGTTTTAGCATCATCATAAATTTGACAAAGTAATTTGATGTAATAAAAAATTTTGGATTTATGACTTTATAACTGGGAATTTCTTTACTCTTTTCTCAATTGGTATGTACTCTATATCAAATCCAAAGTGTTTTGGACCTAGGATTTCAAGTCCTTTAGGTGTTCTGAAGGGCTCTCTACCTTTAAGACCTATTACTGATACTTTCATATCTTCTTTTAGATCTGTATTCGTTATTGGTTCACCCGTTATACTATCAATTACTTCTATGATATCTGGACTCGTTGCAATTACTTTTTCATCAAACCACATGATGTGATTTTCGTTCTTAAACCATATTTTTGCACTATGTTTTTCAAAATTATCAATACCCTCTATGTAAGTAGTTCCCCACATATATCCCTCTCTATCTTCCCACTCTTTCTTCTTTACAATGCCTTTGAATAATACCCATCCATTCATTTTCTTAGCAACTGCTAGAGCTGGATCTTCACCTTTCTCTCTTGCTTCTCTCAGTGTTTTACCTATTTCATAGCACTCAGTCAGTGTATTTGGTATGATTACCTTCTTCATCTCTCTTGCAGTTATTGCAAAGCTAGCACCACCTACAAGGCCGAATGCTGCTACACTAATCATCTTACCTATGCGTTCAGCCATTGGATAATTAATTGCTTTTATAATTATAGTTTTATTGCCATACTCATCAATGTATGTAGCGGGGTAAGGTGGTACATTGTATAAATGTGTAGTTATTTGAGCTACTTCAGGTATGGCTCTACCAGCATAATCTCCATTAACTACTAATTTTCCTAGTGATAACGCGGCATCGATTGGACCCGGTGTATTAGCTCCTCCAATTTCTATAGGTACTATGGCTTCGATCTCAATTCCTAGATATTTTTCTAGTTCTAGAACAGCGAGAGCTAGAATCTTATTAGCTAAACCTATTTTCTTCTTAAGACCTAAACTCTCCATCTTCTTTATAACTTCAGGTGTCTTAGGAGCTATTGAACCCATTAAGTAAGGAGTACAGACATACGCATCATTACGTAACTTATTAATATCATGTATTACTATCTCTCCGTACTTCTCAAGGTCTTCAAGTAGGAGTTTAAGACCTAGTTGTGGTGATCCACCACCACCTGTACCTAGAAATGTGCAACCTCTAACAAAATCCTCTACATCTATTTTATCTTTAAGAACTAGATCCGGCAAATCTGTACACCTCACTAATATATATTGTAGCAATATTTAAGAACATACAATAATTAAAGAGTTGATATAGTAATTGGGTAGGAAAAAAGGTTTTGCTCTTCTTGATTAGACCGTTAGCCTTACACCCATCTTTCTCTTTGCATGAATTACAATAATTAACCCAAGTACCATAGCTAGAGCTGATGCTATAGCTGCTAATGCACCTAGTGCTGGTGCTTCTTTAGTAAAGAATGGTGCTACATACACCATTATACCTCCAACACCTGTCGAGAAAATCCACCATCCGTGGGTAATACAAACTTCACCAGCTCTAGTAACATCATTAGCTTTACTTAGTCTGAATGTACCTATAATGGCAAAGATCAGTAACATTAGACCTACTAAGAGATACATAACCATGGCATAAATCCATGATGCGAATACAGTTACTCCAATAATTAGTATTATTATTCCTAGTACAGTTGATATTATTGATGATGTTAAAGGTAATTTTATGAGAGCCTTAAGATCGGTGGTTACAGGCTTTGTTTCAGATGTACTCATGTTAACACCCCTTACTTACCGTATTCATCAACTTTATGTCTCCCTATGTATATTGATACACCTGCTTTATCCAGTGGTATTGCAAGTATTAAATACACTACAAATGCCATTAACAGTCCTACTAGTGAATGTGGTATAACTTGAAGTACTGCGGCGGGCATGAGCCAGCCTTGTGCTGCAGCACCACCTATGATCATAGCAACCCATGCTGGCCAGTTAATCAGTGGGAATTCTTTACCTACATACATCTTATATCTTTCATAACGTGGTATACCTTTGTACTTTTGGAAAACATAGAAATCAGCTATCATTACACCTCCTATTGGTGGTAGCCATATACCTAGCCACATTAGGAAGTTAATGAATGGCTGTAGTGATGCTCCAGCAACAAATCCAACATAGGCAGCATACAGTGAACCAAGTATGCCTAGTATGAGTACTAATAATCTCTTCTTTATAGGAATAAAGATGTCCCATGCTAGTGCTGATGAGTAGAGATTATTATCATTCGTGGTCCATTGTCCGAAGATAGCTGCGAAGTATGCACCAAGTCCTAAACCAGCCATTAACATTGCTTTAGAGAAGTAGGTACCTCCCATAGCCATAGTTAACATAGCGGCAGCTATCATGTAGTAAGTCATCAATACCATGATCTGAACTCCCCAAGCTATGGAACCATCTCTAGGCTTCCTAGCAAATCTGCTAATATCTGATGTAATTATAGCACCACAGACATATAGTCCAACAACTTGAGTAATCAGAGCTGTAAGTGGTACTGGCTGTGGTGGTGTAAATGCCCATAATTTCTCAAAGCCACCACCGAAGTGTATACCAGCGAAGAAGGAAGCTGTTACTATTACGAAGAATGCAGGTACGACTATATAGCTTAGAAATGCTAGACCTGCATAACCTACATAAGCTGTAGTAGTCATTAATAGACCTCCCCATAATGAAGCCCATCCTATGTGAGCAAGTGGGTGTTGAGGTGCTAGATCATGGATCATGAGGCCGAAGAGCCAGGTTTCAACAACAAACCATCCCCATGCTGGAATACCGGATAAGAGTGCTCCAAAGACCCAAGCTCCATACCATCCATATACATGTCTTAGTATTCCGTATGTTGATTGATGTGCAACACCACCAATATATGCACAGAGACCTCCTATGATTGTGAGGATTATGTCTCCAATTACTGTTGCTATGACTACATCTTGTAAGTTTCCTTGCATTCCTAGAGCTCCACCGCCCCATAGCACAGCTAAGCATGATAGAACTCCTGTATATACTAGGAATATGTTCATCAGAGTTCTACGTTCCCATGGAGGTACTGGTACTAAGACATAGTCTCCTCTGATATCCTTCCATGGATACTCCTCAGAAGATGCAGTCTTAGAAGAGGACATTATGAGCACCTCTCCTCAATACTATTGAGTCTACCACTAAATAAGCATTATCTTTATCCTTACATTACAATCCATAAATAGCTTCATTTAGATACTTAACTCTCTCTCGTGGGCTACGAACGTTTTTAATTATTAATATAGGTTTTGCTGGATCTTTACCATAAACTTCTATATTACCTACAGGCTGGCCAAAGGAAAATATGTATATTTTTTCGGAAGTTGCTCTGAAGCTTGCTCCTCTACTAATATCAAGTCTATTGACTATTTTGCCTCTTTTCACTACTACTATCTCTTTATCTGTTACAATATATGTAGTGGTTAAGAATCGCAAAAAAAGTAATGGTAAGAGAACTGCAAGTACTATAAGGGTATAACTCAGCGGATGTTCTATGAACATTCCAAATATTATTAAATTCCATGAAACTATGAGTATAATTATCCATAACCATCTTGGTGTGTAATTATGTCTCCATACAACTCTCTTACCACGTACTTTTAACTTCAATATTTTTCACCAATTACTATCATTAGCAAATGGTGCTTAATCGAGGTTTTACTTTGTTTGCTTCTTTAGTTCTCTAACTACTTTTAACACTACTTCATCTAAGAATGCTAAGTATTCTTGAGTGTTGAACATCATGACGTATTTCTTGGCATCTATGAATTTCTTTAGCTCTTCGAGAAAGGAATCTTCCTTAACTGATGGTATGTATTTTAGCAAATTTATTAGCCTTGAAATAGCATCTATTAGCCTAAAAGAGCCATATATATGGGGTTCTTCAATGCTATTTCTAGCACTTGCAGCTAAATAAGCTATGTATTCTAGAATTCTAGTCCTTAGTTCACTACTTTGCAACTTTTTCCCACCTCTTTTGATACCTATTTAAGAATGTTATATCACTTAGAGGCTTTCGTGGAGGTGGCGTTGGTTTTTCAGCTGGATAACCAAGAGCTATTATTAACTCTGGCTCTACATGGTTAGGTATTTCTAAGATCTCTCTAATAGCTTTTGAATTGAAAGACTTAATAACACAAGTACCTAAACCCAGTGCATAAGCAGCTAGCATCATGTTCTGTGCAGCCATAGCACAATCAACTATACTTAAGTAATCTCTTCCTAGAACACCACCTCTTTCAAATGCCTCTTTCTTATCTGAGCATATAACTATAAGCACTGGAGGTTCACTAAACATTCCAGGTGAAAACATTTTTATGAGCTTAATGATGTTCTTATCCTTTACAACTATATATCTCCAAGGCTGAATGTTGCCTCCACTAGGAGCCCACCTACCAGCATCAAGTATTTTAATTATCTTTTCATCATTTACTTCATCACCTTTAAATAACCTAATACTTCTTCTACCATAAATAGCTTCAAATAAATCCATATGTACCACCTCTAGATCTCAATAAATACTGTGAGAATAATGATATAAGCTTTATAGATTGCTCTGAGGTTTAATTAAAATATTGTATTCTTAGATAGTGCGATTTATATTGATGTATGTAATCCTAGTATTTTCTTAAATACTGATACTAATGTGTCCATTGAAGGTTTAACTAAGTTTCTATAAAGGACCTTAAGCATGTCTTTGAATACTCCTCTTTTCAGTTGTCTTATTATGAATTTTGCTCTTAAGTAGAAGTACCTATATGCGTAATTCAGCATTCGCTCAACATCTTGTACTGTGAAGTTGTATCCTCTCATTACTGGTCTTAATGTTGTCCAGTGACTCCAATCCCAATCAACTATTAGGTTATCATTCTTAGCTATCTGAAAGAGTGGAGTTCCTGGATACGGTGTTGCTGCTGTGAATTGTGCATAGTCCGGATCTAACTTAAGTGCAAAACTAGCTGTTTTCTTCATATCATCTATGGTTTCCCATGGAAGCCCAAGTATAAATGTGGCTACAGTCATTATGCCTAGTTCCTTACTAGATTTAATAGCGTCTTCAGCTTGTTTAAGAGTTATTTTCTTGCCTATTTTATCCAGAATTTCTTGACTGCCTGATTCAACACCATAGTAAATCCCCGTACACCCGGAATTAACCATGTGCTTCAATATTTCCTTGTTAACAGTATCAACTCTAGAACCACAACTCCATTTTATATCGAGCTTTCTCTCCTTCAATTCATTAAGGAATTTTAATAACCATCTATGATTTATAGTGAATTCATCATCCGTGAATACTACAGCCTTTGTTTTATATTTACATATGCATTCTTCAATTTCTTCAGCGACGAGTTCAGGACTTCTAAATCTTACTCTTCTTCCAAAGAAGTAACTTGTTGAACAAAAAGCACATCCATAGGGGCAACCTCTACTAGCCATTATATGAGCTATTCTTATTGGTTTACCAAATAAGGTGTATTTATCCATTGGCAATAAATGACGTGCTGGAGGTGGGAGCTCATCTAAGTTCTTAATTAAGGGCCTTATACCTGTAAATACTGGTCTACTATCCTTATTTCTATATGCAATACCTCTAACATTCGATACATCCCCATTCTTTTCTAGAGTCTTAACGAGTTCAAGTGCTGTGTATTCACCCTCACCAATTACTACATAGTCAATGTAAGGACACTCAGCCAGTATGTCAGACCACATAAATGTTGCGTGAGGACCTCCAATGATTACCTTAATATTTGAATCTACATCCTTAGTAATTTTAGCAGTCCTATATGCAAGATAGATTGTTGGTGTCAGAGAGGATATTCCAACAATATCCGGCGACCACGTATCTATGATTTTCATAAACTCCTGTTCACTAAGTCCTATGGTAGGTGCATCAATTACCTTAACTTCAATACCTTCTCTTTCAAGAACAGCTGCAATCCATGCAAGTCCTAATGGTGGAGCTTTTATACCGAGAATTCTATAGATCTCGGTCTTCTCAACACCTATAGGCATTGTTAGAAGTACCTTCACTAAATAGCACCTCGAGATCCAATATAATTTCTATGTAGTTTTCATTTAAATTCTTTTCCATGATTCATGAAATGCATTACTCTTAGTATTGTAATTAACTTAAGTAATTATAATTGTCAATATAGCATTAAGTTTAGATATATGTCACTTTTCTTAGATGTTTGGGCTCTAAATGCATCCCATCAACTCCAGCTTTATTGAATACTTTAGGGAAATAGAAAAGGTATTGAAAGATAAAGATACGAGGAGAGCTCTTAGAAGGTCTATTAATTCATATAGAGAATCATTTAAAGATGCTATTCTTAGATATCCACGCACACTCAGTATTTGTAAAAAAGTAGTAGGTATTGAGAAAATAGTACCCACAATTCATGATGCATTAATCATAGCAGAGGTTATATGGGGATATGCAAAGTATACTATGCCATCCTATATTTCAATAATAGCTGGACCATTTGCTTATTTGAGTACTTAGGGTATTTTAGAAATGCTATACTTATATTCTGCATCTTCAGTATGGATTATGGAGTCATCAGGCATTGGCTGATGACAACACTCTCCCGTAACCCACACCCTGTGGTGTGTGGGGATGTAGCTCCCAATGAACCACCAACAGAAATGAAGTAGTTGAGAGAAGCCCATGCATAGTTACTAAAATAGCGGAAATACCTAAAAACCATGCACGAGCAACCACCGAGCAAGACGAGAGATGTAGAACAATTATTAATCAAAGGAGCTCATGGGCCAAGAGAACTTCATGTAATTTTTATAGGCAATGGAAAATGGCGGAGCATGAAATATTTAGAGAAGCATTTCTATGTCTAAGATGTGGTTCTTGCCACCTTGAATGCCCTATCTTTCAGTTAACAGCTAGATACTACGGTTCCACTCATTTCGGTGATATAGGAGCTATACGGACTGCATTTACTCAAGGTATCGAAGAAGCTGCGCCGATAGCTTATACATGTCTTCTTTGCGGTAGATGTAAAGTACAATGCCTTCTTGAAATCGATATTCCTCAAATGATCTTGGAGTTTAGACGATATTTAGTATCTAGGAAGTTTATATCTGGGTATGTTAAGGAATTGATTAATAGAACAATTCATAGGGAAACTCCATACGCTTTTGAGGAGTGGTAATATGATAGGTATATGGCTCGGGCGTACAATTAGATCAAAAGCCGCTGAAGTCCGTAAATCATATGAAGAACTCTTTGAAATTCTAAGAATGAAATTCTCAATAATAGACGAAGATAGTATATGTTGTGGATATCCGTTAGAGATAATTGGCGCTAAAAGAGAGATGCAAATAGTAATTAATAGAGTTAAAAGTCTTATCAAACCCTATAACATCGTTATAACGCCTCGTCCAGGATGTTATAAGATGTTAAGAACCTACTTACCTAGTTACGTAATTAAGCATACTACAGAATTTCTTATAAGGTATAGGAGAGACATTAAGAAGTTATTGAAACCTCTAAACATCATAGTTACTTATCACGATCCTTGTGATCTCACTAGGTATCTAAAACATATTCGAGGAATCGAGAATGTTGATAAAGATGATTCCAGGTATTAAATTCATAGAGATGACACTAAATAGATTAAGAGTTACATGCTGCGATGGAGGACTATTAAGTATTCACTCAATAGAACTATCAATAGAAATTGCGTGTGAGAAGCGGATAAGAGAGATAAAACCTCTAAAAACAAACTTTGTAGTAACTGCATGTCCTACATGTTATAAAACACTACAATATGGAGCCATAAAGGCAGGTGCTGAGCCGAAGGTTCTTGAAATTCCACAACTACTACTATCGTCAATAAAG
>QMXA01000014.1 GCA_003661905.1 Thermoprotei archaeon
ATGAATAATGAAATATCTGAGGAGGGATTGAATAAGCTCATAGACGAGCTTATAGCATCAGGCTTATTAGTTGAAGTAATTAATGTAACAAAAAGACATGTTTACAGAAAATATATCTCTCCAGCATATGCTATTAATGTATGGAAAGCTCTGCCTAAGATCATAAACTTTGAGACTAAGTGTGAAGTTACATACTAGTTACTCAGATGGATCGGGCCTTCATCATGTAATCAGACTGGCGTAGGCTACATCACGTAGGCTACATCATTTACTACAGCAACTATTTTTATAACATATCAGTAGGGGGGCTAGGCCTCATAGATCGGTGATCTCGGCACTCATCACTGTATAATTAAAATCTCTGAACAGTTATAATTAGTGATGCTCATTGAAAATATTTCCCTAGGCATATACTAAACTAGATATAGAGGGGTTTAACCTGATAGAGGAGTGTCTAAACGAATTCAGAGGTTATGTCGCCAAAATAATAATGTGGCTAGCTAATGTAGATCCTGAACGGAAGCTTGAATTTAAAGATCGAAAACTATATGAACAATTATCATCACTATCTATGGAAGCTAAGAAATTATTTGTAGAATGTTTACTCAAAGAATCTCTTAATGAAGCTAGGGAATGGATAGATTTATTCAATAAGGAGCTGGAAAGAGCTGCCAAAGCTATAGGAGCTATTGGCTGGTTATTCAGTAAGGAATTCAGGAGCTTTTTAGTAGATCCCGAAGCTCACTTAATCAAGAAACTATTTATTTACTTCCATGATGTGTTGAGAGGTCGCATATCCCTTGAAGAATTTGAAGAGAAAGGAAGAGCTGCTATAAGAACCTCTTTGAGAACCAATATGAGATCTCTGTACCAGAACTGGGGATTAGCTGCAATACTAGAGTCACTAGGTAGGAATTATAATGCAAAGATACTGTATCCGGAACATAAATACGTATCATTAGAAAGAAGCGGAAAACAAAGAACAGGTACTATACCACCAAACATAATACTTAAACTAAGTAATGGAGGAGAGCTAAGTTTCTTTCTTGAAGCTCCAAGACCTGTAAGTTGGGCAGATACACATGATCTCCAAAGAGTTTGGAAGCTCTACACAACACTAAGACCTGATCTTCTTATTTACGGTGGGCGCATAATGAACATACTTGATTTATCTTCCGAACCTCCAATAAAAAGACCCAATATAGTATTGGAGTTTAAAGAACTTGAAGATTGGTATGTAAGAATAAGAGACCTTAGAGGACCATTTATAAAGAGATTAAGTGCTGAGGAATGGAGATCTAGATGGGTTAGAGGTCTCTGGGAGGGTTTAGCAGATGTCCTAGGTGTTAAGAGAGAAGTTCTTGAGGAAGATAAGAAACTACCAGCAACAGCTCTTAGGGTCCATGAAACAAAGCTCATTCAACTCTATAAAGCCGTTTACAAACCTGATAAAATGCTACTAGTATGTAGAGCTAAAATGCCAGAGAACATAGCTTCCGAACTTGAGAGCGTTGGAATAATAGTTTATCATGATGTAGGTTTTGATGCTTCCGCCTTGGAACCTGTTGCTGATGAAATTGCTCGCTTCTCTAAGAGGGTTGAGCCAGTGTATATAACATCTACAGAAATTAGGAAAATATTAGGAATTGATAGGGTAGATGAATCAAAACTTTTAGAAGCTCTCGTGAAGTTTTTGAAAATGAAAAGAGAGGAATTCAAAAGATTCTTAGAATCTCAGTAAATCTATTCTAATGCTAGCTTTCCATAGTCTATGTATCCTATCCCTAGTAGCTCAGCTATATATCTAAGCTCCTCTCTTACATCGCCAGGTATCAGGACGTGATGATTACTTATTGCTATATCAATAAGCTTCTCTGCACTAAAATCAAGCTCAAGAACTGCTTGAGTTCTACACATGTGAGGACTTATCATTCCACTCCTAGCAATTCTGACTTTGGTAGCTGCCATTTCCGTGAAATCATAACTTATTGATGTTAGCGTATATGTATTTTCTTTGAGTTCTCCCGATATTGAATAGGGATAATTAGATTCGAAATGTGTTGTAAGAATTCCTCTCTTAATCATTGAAGGTGCTATTGTGCAGTGGGCTATTACTAATTCTCTATCTTTAACCATAGAGGGATTCGCTATCCAACCTGAATAACCTGTCAATTCCTTAGATATTACCATAAGTACTAAAGATCTGAGATCTGCTTCACAAGCTGCTATGATTCCTTCATTATTTAACATTGCAAGTGCTATGCATGGGGTATATCTATGCTCTATTAAGAATGGGAAACAATCTATAGCTAAGGCATCAAGACCCATATCATCAACAATTCTTCTCATAGCTAAATACAATGATAATATTTTATCTATTATTACTACATTAATTTCTTCCAATGATAGTTTAGATCTGAGAATATCCTTAGCCTTATTAATGCTTTCCTTATCTATTTTCTCTGCCTCAGAGAGTACATCACTATGAGGTATTAGAATTGCTTCAGAATCAAAAATCTCTTTCAAATACCTAGCTTCCTCTGGTAATTCCTTAGGGCCTATGATCCCTATTCTCATTTTCTTTACCTTCATTGCTGCTTTACCTACTCTAATGCATCTCTCAATACTAGAGCCACAGGTTAGAGGCTCTGTACATGTAAAGATTACTAATGGTATACCTTCGAGATCTAGTTTAGATCTAGCTGATAGAGCTGATGCAAGACTATTATGCTGACCATGTGCAAGAGCTATACCTGCTCTAAACTCCGATTCTGATAATATTATTCGTGCTAACTTACTAGTTCCTCCAGTTAAGAATATAAGTAATGGTGGGGATTCCCCTATTCTCTTAGCAACATTTTTAGACTCATTAATATTCTTCACAACGCTTAATACTTCAATATCGAATTGCTTGAAATGCTCCTTGAACACTTCAAGTATTGATTCATAATATTTAACGCCATGCA
This sequence comes from Thermoprotei archaeon, assembly GCA_003661905.1. Taxonomy (GTDB): domain Archaea; phylum Thermoproteota; class Thermoprotei_A; order Sulfolobales; family Ignisphaeraceae; genus B12-G17. The sequence goes on from QMXA01000014.1 coordinate 2,967, forward strand.
GCTCTGAAGCTAGTGGAATGGCAAGGATCTTAACCATACTAATCCCATTATCTAAATTTCAAACAATGATAAAAAGACTTACTCAAGTAAAAGGACATAAACATGTAAATAGTCTTTAACAAATAAATATGTTTAGGGCTTATAGATGAGTAAGTTAATATATTTGACAATAATCTCGATCCTCATTATAGGAATTCTAAGTTATGTAGCTTTAAATCTTTACTTAATGAATAGAGAGTTAAATGAGGAGATTAGAAACACTATTAACAAATATGAAATACTGAGAAGTAGGGTCAAGTCCCTTCAAAGTACATTGAGTAATTTAAACTCCTCATATCAATCTCTACAAAAGGATTACAAAGAACTGGAAAGCGAATATAGAGACTTACTAAATATGTATAACAATACCATCAGAAATTTCAATGAGTTGAGAACTAAATGTAAAGATTTAGTAGAGAAATACAATTCCATAGTACTCAAATATAGTGAGTTAGAGTCAGAACATCAAGAACTTCAGATACTCTATAACGAATCAGTTGAGAAGCTTCATAATCTACAGAAGGATTATCAAGAACTCAAGCACAACTATGATGAATTATCTCTTAAGTACTTTAAGCTTGAAACAAAGTATCAAGAACTGATACTAAATTATAGCAAATTGAAAATAGCTTTTGAGAAGTTAAAGAGCTTTAATAAAACGTTCATAAGTAGCTACAATGCTTGGAGAAGTTTTGCTACCTCATACACGTATTTAAATAATGAAACTATTAGAAGGGTATTTAGTCATAAGGAATTGGAGTCCTTGAAGTCAACAGTTAATGATGTTTTAACTAATCCTAGTGATTTCTGGAATAGCATTGAAGAGCTTTATCGCTTTGTAGATGTCAACATTTTCTATTCAAATGATCCTCCAATACCATTACCGCCCACATTTGATGAATTACTTATAGGTACTTTCATTAACCGAACCAGAAATGAATTGATACAATCACCATCGGAAACTCTTACTAGGAGGGAAGGTGATTGTGAAGACCAAGCTATACTACTTTATGCATTGATGAAAAGCTATTTCATAAATATATTAAAGGAAGATCATGTAATGTGGCTTATGTTAATTAGAATGGGTAATGGTCAGGGTCATGTGGCTGTAGCATTTCCCTCTAAAGATGGTAAACTCACAATCTTAGATCCAGCCGGGCATTATTATACAAAGGACTTATTGAGGAAACTTACTTCTAATGATCCCTTCGAAGAGCTAGCTAAATACTCTGATTTATGGTCATTATATGGAGGCATAAAATGGATATGGCTTTTGAAAGTAGATATAGATAAAGGAATATTTAATGTCGAAGCTGAAGGAGATATAGATACTATTGCTAAATATATAGCTACCAATTACAAGTAATGAACTTAGTAATGAATGGCATTTCACTCCCTATTTGATATCTTATTATCTCTCAAATGTAATAAGTTCTAAAGATAAGTATGTCTAGAGTACCTATCGGCAGTCATGAACTAAGAATACTTGTAGAGACCGTAAAGTTAGCTGAAGAACTAAAACCCAGTCAACAAGCTAAGCGCATGGTATTTAGAAAATACAAAATAATAGGTACTGAAAAGGATAGGGTACTCACAGCGCTATTCTATGATATAATGAAGAGACTTGGGATAATAGACAAGATAATATCTGATGTAACTGGAATTTCCAATATTTTAATCTTGGATCCATGGCTTAGAGCTGCACTTAGAGTAGCTGTAGATCTCTTACTCTTCAATAAGGTATCAAACACTCTTAAAAACTTACTGAAATGGAAAGTAGCTGATTATATATCATCTATGACTCATCCATATGTAGGTATGTACTACTGGGAAGTATTTGATAAAATATCATCATATGAGCTAAGACCTAGATCTAAAGATGAAGAATTAGAGTTCAAATATCTATTACCATTATGGCTCATAAGTAAAATTAAAGAAATTGTAAGATCTGATGAAGAGATGAGAAAACTTCTTCAAGCTTTTAATACAAAATTACCATTAAGTATTAGAATTAATATATTAAAAACCAATGTAAATGAAGTATTTAAAGAATTGGAGAGAGAAGGTAAAAAGCCTCGAATTAGTTTACGTGTACCAACAATCATAAAATTTGAAGGTCCCTATGATTTCGACAACTCCAAGTTATTTAGGGAGGGAAAAATAATAATTCAGGAAGAGGCAGCTGCAGTAGCATCCTTAATTCTAGGCCCCAAACCTGGTGAAACAATTATTGATATGTGTGCAGCTCCAGGAGGGAAGAGCGAGCATATGGCAGAACTTATGAAGAATAAAGGTAAGATATATGCCTTTGACATTGATAAACTAAGAATTAAGAGAATGAAGCAATTACTAAGGAGATCAGGAATAAGTATTGTAAAAATATATGAAGAGGATGTGAACAAAGCACCTAAGATCTTAGGTGAGGAAATAGCTGATAGAGTTATGCTCGATGCCCCTTGTACTGCTAGTGGTACACTAATGAAAAATCCTGAATTGCGATGGAGATTAAGACCAGGTGATATTGAAGAAATTACTAAGCTCCAATACAAATTGTTAGAAACAGCAATTAAATTAGTAAGACCTGGTGGAGTAATTCTGTATTGTACTTGTTCCATATTTCCCGAGGAAAACGAAGATCTTATAAGAAAAATTTTAAAGAAGCATAATGAACTTAGATTAGTACCCATCAAAGATCCGTACTTAGAAGGATTCTTACCAGGTACTATGAGAGCTTGGCCTCATAAACATGAAACTATAGGGTTTTTCTATGCATTGCTTAAGAAGAAAGATAGAGCATGAGTTTAATAGAAAGATCTTAGACCTCCGCTAGCTATTTCCTCGAAAATCTCTCTTAATATACTCGAATATTGTAGATATTTACTATGAATGTAAAGCCTTATGAGAGCTATTGTATGTGGACTACTTAACCATGTTAAATCAGTAACTCTTCTCTTAGTTATAGCACCACTTGCTTCTTTAATATGGACCTCCTCACCACTAATCATAGGATTGAATGGTAAATTAGGCGTATCTACAAAGAATTCCTTCTCTGGTCTTAGCACTTGTTTTAAGTTATTTGGTAGTAAATTAGCTATAGCATCTTGTAGAGTTCTTCTACTCATTATAACTATTGCCATCATTTTCTGGATTTGCTCAGGTAGTGATATAGGTAATTCAATAACCATTTTATACGGGATTTTTCTTGCTAATAGATTACGTGCTTCTTCAAGCTTTCTAATCTCTGGATGACTTAGAATAAATTCATCATCAAGTTCTAGATATAGCTCTGGGTCATTGATATATTCATCATAATTGAGAATACCTGCTTCTCCTATTTTCATTAATAAGTCTCCTGCAACTTTTTGTATTGCACGTACTTTCTTATGATAATATACAGTTGTGAACATATACACTCTTGCTATAAGTACTTGGTCTAGTACCTCTCTAGCTCTATAATCTAGAACAAGTACATCTCCCTCTATCGAAGTAAAGTGAGCTAATCTAACCCAGTCAAGATTTGAACCATAACCTGCACCAGTAAAGTATGAATCTCTGAGAAGATAATCAATGATATCAGCACTGTAGGCTCCCTTCAATACGTAAAAGAGAGCTCTTTCTGATGCAGTGTCTAAGCTATTTTGTAATGGCCAGTTCTCAGGAGCAGTACTTTCGAGCATCTTGGCTATTAAGTTAGCAGATACGTTAAGCTCCTTTTCAATGCTTTCGAAGGCCTCTTGCAATTCCGGGTTAGATCTAATAATTTCAGCTCCTATTCTTTCATGCGTAATTCTTCTAGGATATAATATGTAGTCTTCGAATATGTGTGAAAAAGGTCCATGTCCTATGTCATGGAGCATAGCTGCAAGTCTCATCATGGCTATGTATCGTTCCTTTTCACTCTCGTCTATATTTAGTTTCGATACTATATTTTCAGTTAATATCTCAGCTACATGAGCTACTCCTAGACTATGAATAAATCTTGAATGTGTTGCACCTGGATAAACATAGTCTGCAAGTGATAATTGTCTTATTCTCCTCAGTCTTTGAAAAGGTCGTGAATCAACTATTTTTAGTTCGTGATTATATATTTTTATATATCCGTGTATTGGGTCCTTAATTATTTTAGCTAAAACTCTAGATTTATTCACTATTACAGCCCATTGAATAGTATGTTAAAAGGAGATCTAAGCTTAACTATTTAATGAATTTACTCCCTATCTACTCGGTTTTCAAATTTGCTTCTTAAATCTCGAATTATGGCTGATAGAATTTTCCTCACCTTAGATGTTGTTTCAGGATCCATTGCCTCAACACTCTCAGCTATTTTCATACCTCTTTTTGTTAGAACTAGTCTGTATAATCTACTATTGTTAACTACATCCTCCATGTACGAAATTAGTCCTAGCATTTTGAGTAACCCTAGATCCTGCTCTAATTCTCGTGAATAGGGTCCATGGCTGAAGGTAGCAAATGTATAGCCTATATCTATACCTCGCTCTTGTAACCAATGAACAACTCTATGTATACTCCAAGCAGTTCCTAATCCATTGAGATGTTTGATTATTAAAAGCAGTTTAAGTGCTGGAGGAACAATGTTGAGGGTCACTGCTTCAACCCCATACACCATCTTATTAAAGATCCAAAGCTATAAATCACGGGATCATATGCCTCGGTATTACCGTATAAATTTGCTAGCTAGACCTAGGGATTACCGTGTTCAAGGATCTTTCTTAATAATTCATTACACTTTTTCTCAGCGCCCAAAGTTGTTGATTCGCCATGACCTGGATATACTATGATATTATCAGGCAATTTCGATAATCTCCTAAGGCTAGAAATCATAGAGTTCCAATCTCCTCCAGGAAAGTCCGTTCTTCCAATACCTCCCTTAAATAGTGTATCACCTGTAAATAGTATTGAGTCATTGACTAAGAAACATACTGATCCAGGTGTATGACCAGGGGTATGAAGAACTTTAATAATTAAATCATCTAGTTCAAGGACCTCATCATTACTTAATGAGATATCAATTTCGGGATCAGTCCATTCTATACCGTAAGTGGCTGCTACAATTCTCGAGAGAGGTAGAAGTTTCAGATCTGCTTTGTGGAGATAGATCTTAGCTTTAAGAACCCTCTTCAAGGTTTGAGCTGAAGCTATATGATCGAAGTGAGCGTGGGTAATTAGAATTGCTTTAACATCGTCTCCCAGGAATTTCAATTCTCTTAATATAGCTCTCGAGCCTGGTGCAGCATCTATTACTAAGGTAGTATTCCTTAACCTTAGAATATAGGTATTTGTAAAGAGAGGTCCTAAGACTAATCTACGAACTTCAGGTTTTAGGATAGTTAAATCACCTCACTAGGTCATTCAAGGAGATCACTCATCTCAATAATCAGAGCACCTTTATTTAGTAATAATTCAAGAGCTTTTTCTGAATTACTTTTAGATATACCCTTAATTGCATCATTAAGTATGAGCACTAAATAACCCAGTCTCAATGCATCTAGGGCCGTTTCTTTAACACAGTACTCTGTAGCAACTCCACATATGAAGACTCTTTTTACAGCTCTTGATGTTAGAATAGAATTTAGCTCAGTACCATCAAAACCACTATATGCCTCTTTATCTGGCTCTGTAGCTTTTGATATTATCACTGCATTGCTCGGTATTTTAAGGTCTGGATGAAACTTAGCTCCCTCACTATTCCGTATACAATGAGGAGGCCACAATCCTCCTCTGGATTTAAAGGATATATGATTTGGTGGATGCCAATCTCTTGTTAATATTACTGAAGCCTTACTCTCCTGAAAAATCCTTAGGTAATTATTTATTATAGGAATGATAGTATCCCCTTCTGGAACGGGTAATGCGCCTTGAGGCATGAAATCCTTTTGCATATCAACAATTATTAAAGCATCCCTATGACCTACCTTTAACTTCATAATCTACACCTAATAATCATTTATTCCTTTTCAGAAAATAGTTTTTGGTTACTAATTACCTTTAATGATTCTCCTCAGTACATGTATGAATTGATCTATTTCTTCTCTTAACCCAACACTTACTCTAATAAAGCCTTGACCTAAGGTTTCTGAAAGATCTTTTACTAATATTCCATTACTTCTCAATCTTTTCACAATGTTAGGTACTTTGGTATCTACTAGGATGAAGTTTGTACAGCTCTCAAATACTTCAAGACCTAGATTTTTCAATTCCTCTTCTAAGTATCTTCTATTCTCTAGTATCATATCAACTAATTCCTCTACATACCATCTATTCATAAGAGCTGCTTTTGCCATTGCTAAGGAGGGTGTTGAGACTCTATAAGCAACTATATCGTGATGGAATCCCTTTGCTATTTCATCTCCACATATCAATATAGAGATCCTCGCACCAGCCATTGCAAAAGCTTTACTAAAGCTTCTGAGTATAGATAGTCTTGGGTATCTTCTCACTAAATCCACAACAGTATATTTGCAAAACTCATAGTAAGATTCATCAATAATTAAAGGTTTTCCAGATCTAGACAATTTCTCAATACACTCTCTATTGACTATTAACTTACCTGTAGGATTATTGGGATTATCTATATACCCTGCGTATTTTAGTTGTCTTAAGTACTTGTTTACATCAAGAGTAAATGAAGGTAGGGAAAGCTCCACTCTCTCAACATTGAATCCTAAGAATTTCATTTGTTCTTCAAACAAGTAGTATGAAGGATATGGAGCTACAATAGAGCCGCCATAAGGTACATACCTTAGGTATATTTCTTCAAAGAATAAATCTGATGATGGTTGAATCCATATTCTCCAAGACTCAATACCTGTATACTCAGCATACAATTCCCTTACTTCATCATATAGATCTATTGAATGATAGCGATTAATTTTGTGAATTACCTGAATTGCCTCCTGTAAAACTTCTTTTGGAGGTGGTAGAGGAGC
>QMXA01000015.1 GCA_003661905.1 Thermoprotei archaeon
GCGTCTCAATATATTACGAAGTCCAGGATGAGCACAACCAACTAGAACCAGAGGTCCATAGTATCTAAGATTTAATATTAATGATTGCTCTTTAAGTATAAAACCTAGAGAGCCTGTTGTTAGAACCCCTCTAGATAGTTTTACCGGATTATTTCCAATGATTACTTCCTCACCCACTTGCCTCATTGAAGGGATAATTATCTTAATATGCTTACCTATTCTCTTAAAATATTTAATAGCATCACATAATCCCCCTGCATGATCTCCATGCCAATGACTAATAACTATGTAATTAACATCGTTGATGTTTATTCCAAGTTTATTAGCATTATGAGCAACTATGCTCCATTCAGAATTAACATCGAAAAGCAATGTGCAGTGCTCTGTTTCTACAAAAATGGATAAGCCCCATGTACTAATTAACTCAGGATTGTAGCATCTATTATCAACAAGGAATACTAACTTCACTCTTTCCACAACTTCATTCATGGCTCTACACCTGCTATGTGAATTTTCTAATTATAAACTTATCATTTAGATAACTCACAATCACCACTTCATCATCTTCTATGAGTTTCGATAACACAGCTTCAGGATCTAGACCTGCTCTTGATAAGAAATAGAATGCTTGTCTAAGTCTCATAGGATGAACAGTTACTATTGATAGAAAATCCCTTATAGGATCACTACTAATTCTTCCAAACTCTTCCCCTTCAGACCTGATCAATAACTCAACCTTGGAAATGTGTCTTGAAAATACGTGATATGCTAAGCAAATAGATTGCTCAGAAGCTGGTTTAACCCAGTTCTCTGCAGGAGGTCTTATTGGTATAGCTACATATGCTTTATAGGGATTCAACCTGCTTATGAATCTTGCTATCTTTGTCAATTCATCAATAGAATCATTAATGGAGTCTATAATCATGGTTTCTGTAATTAACTCCCCTTTATAACTCTTTGAGAAATCCAAAATACCTTGTAACACGTCTTCTAATCTTAATCTAGGATGAGGTCTATTGATTTTCTTAAATATATTCTCTGAGCATGCATCAATCTTAATGGATACTAGATCTGCTATGTAGAGATCTTGCTTAACATCATCTCTAAAAAGTAATGAACCATTAGTTAACACGGCTATAGGTATTGATACCTCCTTCTTTAATGCATTGACAGTTCTTCCAAGATTTATATCAAGAGTTGGTTCTCCATCAGGAACGAAAGTTATGTAGTCTACTTTATCCTTGCTAATTCTAGAGAGTGTCTTTAGAACCTCTTTAACTATTTCACTAGTTGAGAAGAATACTGATCTAGTTATTTCTAGGTATGTGGTTCTCCCTAATTGGCAATAGATGCAGGAATAGGAACAATGTTTATATGGAATATTGTTAATTCCCAAAGATCTACCAAGTCTACGTGAAGGAACAGGTCCAAAAGTTAATCTGAACTCAATTCACCTCAAATAACCTAATTCTACTTATTTTGAATTGATTGGTATGATCTACTTATAAATTCTATTCCCTCTACTTCAACTAGAAGCTCTCTTAGTCTTGATCTAATGTTGTCAACATTATTTAGGAGTTCTTGGGGATTTGCTACTTTTAGGAGTTCTTCACAATCCTTTATCAGTATTTCAATATCTCTGATGATTCTGAAATACTTAGGATCTTCACGTACTTTGTCACATATCCATTTTAATCTCCTTATTACAGATCTTAAGGAGTTATGCGCATCTCTAACGAAAAGAGACCCAAGCATATCAGGCGTAACAGGTAGTCCATGCATTGCTGTTATTACTGTGACATTGGATAGGAACGAAGCTCTACGTTTCCTATCATGCATGAGGTTCCGAGCCATTGATAGTTTTATACTTGCTAATTGAAGTTGTTTATCCACATCTTGGAGCTCTACTATGAGACCTCGCCACTTCCTTTTAAAGAATATCACTACCTTACCCTCACATTTACCTAGTAGTAAGAGAAGAAATAAGTACTTTAGAATAGTTGCTATGGTTCAAGGATATCACTTTGTTAAGATTATCATTACGCATATTTTGAATTATAACTCTTTATAATCCATAAAATGGTTTAATTTAAATTTATTTACCCAGTCTCTCCACCTTGAATAGGGTTCGTTAATGTTTGGAGCAATCTTAGCTCCCATAGTAGTATTGCTGATATCTGCAGTAGTCTCTGCAATTATGAGAATTAGAGATGAGTTAGCTCATATACCCTCATCAGTACTATCGGCAGTGGCATCGATTCTGATGATTCTAAGTGCTACTTATGTATTCATTCATGGTAAGCAATATACATCTATTCTAGGAATTAAGCTGTGCATGGATGGGTTATCAGCATTCTATGCTCTAATAGTTGGTGTAGTTGGGTTAGGTGCATCCGTATATAGTATTGGGTATATGAAGAGATTTGTGGGAGAGTATAGTTTAAGCTGGTTTGGTATATGTTATTCGCTTTTCTTATTATCAATGTATATGGTGCCCCTAACTACAGATTTCATATCATTTCTAGTATTTTGGGAGCTCATGACTCTTTTCTCAGCCTTGCTTGTAGCTTATGAAAGTCGAAGACCTGAGGCTTATAGAGCAGCTCTTAAGTACTTTGCGATGATGATGGTTGGTGCGGGATTCATTATAGCAGCTTTTGCCATAATATATAATGAACTTCATAGTCTAGAATATGCTCACATAACCCTACCACCGTTACTGAAGCATGTAGTATTTGCATTCTTAGCTGTGGGATTTGGTTTTAAAGCTGGCCTAGCACCACTTCATAGCTGGCTACCAGATGCACATCCTGAAGCACCAAGTAATGTCTCGGCTCTATTAAGTGGTGTAATGATTAAGATGGCGTTTTATGGACTTATGAGATTTCTATTCTTATTAGAGATAGATTTTTGGTGGGGTATTACACTTACTCTCTGGGGTGCTTTTTCAGCCATAGTAGGTACTTACTTATCAATAGCACAAGATGATAGTAAAAAACTCCTTGCATATAGTAGCGTAGCACAAGTAGGATACATAGCTATTGCATTAGGAACAGCCATAGCTCTTCTAGTTTCACCATATTCAAGAATTCTCGGTAGTATTGCCTTCATAGCTGCACTAGTACATATTTTTAGCCACGCAGTATCTAAAGGATCATTATTCTTAGTAGCAGGTTCAATACTCTATAGAACTGGTACACGAGACCTAAATACTATTGGAGGTCTCGCTAAGTACATGCCATTAACATTCGCAGTATCATTAATAGCAGGTCTCTCCTTATCAGGTGTTCCTCCGCTTTCAGGCTTTGTCAGTAAGTGGATGATATATGCAACAACTTTAGGCTCTAGAATATCATTAATAGCGCTTGCAGCTGCTTTAGCAATGTTTGCAAGTATACTAACAGCAGCTGCAATAGCCAAGCTAATAACATCTGCTTTTCTAATTGAAAGATCTCCAAGTTATGGTAAAGTTAGTGAATCTCCACACTCAATGACCTTGGGAATGCTTGCTCTATCAGCTATGTGCATAGTTATAGGTATATATCCTATTTCAGCAATCCTACCAGCATCTCTAAGCACCTCAGTCACATTAGCCATAAGTTCTGAAATTATGCTAGAATCACTCCTAATACATCCTGCTGTAGTTATAATTAAGTCTGCAGGAGCATTTGCTCAATTCTCATCATTAGCAATAGTATTGGTAGTGGGACTTGGAGCACTAATTATTAGTATGTTGTACAAATCTGGTCTAAGAAGATCTGTTGACGAATGGCTTTCAGGCTCCATAGTGGAACCTACGCCAAGATATAGTGCTGTAAATTACTTCTCAGTATTCAAGGATATTTATGGAGCTGTATATAGAGTAAGGAGGGCACTTATTAAGGGCATATCTGAGCCTCTACTTGTACTCTACAAAAAATTATCAACAGCTTATGAATTTGAACAGAGATACTCGACATTAGTTCTTACAATTACAACAATACTACTTGCTCTAATCATAGTGTTAACAATTATTGGGGTGATATAATGCTCTCCATACTTTATGTAATTCTCACAATATTAGGATCTATTATAGGCTTCACCGTAGCACCTCTAGTAGATGGTATAGAAAGAAAAATCAGAGCTAAAATACAGAATAGAATAGGGCCTCCACTAATCCAGACATGGTTAGATATTGCTAAGCTACTTAGGAAGGAAAGTTTAATTCCCAGAACAGCTAAGGCTTTGTTCATTATAGCACCGGCAATAGCATTAGCAATGAACATAGCAGCTTTGCCCTTGTTATACTATGGAGCTCCAAATGTTCTTGGATTCTATGGAGACATTATTCTCATTCTATACCTAGTAGTTGGATCATCCCTTATACTAAGCTTAGGAGCAGCTGCATCAGGTAATCCTTACGCAACTATAGGATTTAGTAGGAAAATTTCACTTCTAATAGCTTGTGAACTTGTAGTTGCTCTCTCAATAGCTACGGCTATTCTTAAAACAGGTTCTCTTTCATTAACAGAGGTAATTCTCAGAACAGGAATTGCACCATCTATGATAATAGCTGGTATAGCACTGCTAATAGTTACATATATAGAGAGTTTAAGACTTCCCTTTGAATTGACGGAGGCTAAACCAGAGATAATGGGTGGAATATTTGTTGAGTATAGTGGGAGATTACTTGCATTCGCTGAGTTATCACATATTCTTCATAGATTTGTAATGACTCTCTTAAGCCTTGACATACTCATAGCACCACTTCTTAAGCTAGTGTTTGGTGTAAGTATTATGGGAGTATTGATGTCTTTCATAATATTAATGCTAATAAGTATCCTAGTCCTCATAGTATATGGCGCCATAGAATCACTATGTGGTAGGACAAGAATAGATCGTGCCTTAATCTTTACCGCGAGATTAATGATTCTTCCCATAATATCATTAATACTCGCATCTATAGGTGTATAGCTATGGAGGCAAAATTTAGTAGCATAATTGAAGAGCTAGAAAATATATTCAAGAATTGCATAATAGGCTTTAAGGAAATAGGTGGTGGCTTATTAACTGAAGTTAAAGCTGAGTGCCTACCCGAAGTAGCTAGCTATGTATTTAATAATCTTAGAATGTACTACTCCACATCATCTGGTAGTGATGAAAGATCTATAGATGGAAAATTTGCAGTATACCACGTATTTAGCGCTGATGGTATTGGATTCTTTGTACTTAAAGCATCAGTTCCAGCAACTAAACCATGTATCCCATCAATAACCTCCAAAGTTCCTGGAGCTAATTGGGCTGAGAGAGAAGCTATGGATATGTTTGGAATTACCTTCATTAACCATCCAGAACCAAAAAGACTTGTATTGCCAGATGATTGGCCCAAGAACCTACATCCTCTTAGAAAGGATTTCGAGTATAGTTATAGACCTAGTTCAAGTTCAGAACCTACAATATCAACATCAATAGATATATATGTTGGAGGCACTGAATATGCATCAACATTACCTCTTGGACCCTATCACCCAGCCCTCCATGAACCTGAGTATTTTGAGCTTCTAATTAAAGGTGAAGAGGTTATTGATGTTAAGTATAGAGGATTCCATGTTCATAGAGGTATTGAGAAGATAGGCGAATCTAAACTTACATATAACCAAGTACCGTTCATAGCTGAAAGAATATGTGGAATTTGCGGATTTGCCCATAGTTCGAGTTATTGCATAGCTATTGAAAGAGCATTAAAAATTGATGTCCCAGAAAGAGCACAGTATATCAGATCTTTAATACTCGAGATTGAAAGAATACATAGTCATTTACTATGGGTAGGAGTTGCATGTCACTTATTAGGATTTGAAACAGGATTTATGCAGTCATGGAGAATTAGAGAGCATGTAATGGAGCTCGCTGAATTACTTACGGGATCCAGAAAAACCTATGGAATAAATATACCTGGAGGTGTTCGAAGAGACATACTAGAGCCTTACATAGACCGAGCTAAAAAGGTAATTAAATTAGTAGAAGATGAATTCAAAGTTCTTAGAGATAAATTATTGGTGCCCGAAGTTAAGGTAAGATTAAAAGAAATAGGTTATTTACCTAAAGAAGATGCTAGAAAACTAGCTGTATTAGGCCCTACCATGAGGGGTTCGGGAATTGCTAGAGATGTTAGAAAGGACCAACCCTACTGCGCATATAGGGACTTGGATTTCAGAATAGCTGTTTATGATGAGGGAGATAACTTATCAAGAACTCTTGTTAGAATTGATGAGATACTTGAATCAATAAATATTGTAAAGCAAATACTTGATAATTTGCCCTCAGGACCTATACGAACTGAATTCGAACCCAAACCCTACAGAATCGGTGTAGGTGCTGCAGAAGCTCCAAGAGGCGAAGTTTTTCATCTCCTAATTACTGGAGAGAGAAATAGGCTTTATAGGTGGAGAGTTAGAGCTCCCACATATAATAATATACCAGCATTGAAAATAATGCTTAGAGGAGTTCCTTTAGCTGATGCACCAATAACTATAGCTAGTATTGATCCATGCTTCTCCTGTACTGATAGATGTATTTTAATTAAGGACCTAGATCATAATTATGTAAAAAGAACTTCTCTACTTAGCTTTAGAAAATTTATTAAGGGTGATTAATCTTGGCAAGAATAAATCCACCATTTAAGAAATCTCCTTGGATATTCCATCTTAATACTGGTGGATGTAATGCTTGTGATATAGAAATTCTAGATGCATTAACACCTTACCATGATGTTGAGAGGTTTGGTATGAAACTCGTAGGAACACCTAGACATGCAGATGTAATACTCCTAACAGGTCCTATAACTAGGGAATCAAAAATAAAAGTCATCAGAACTCTTTTAGCAGTTCCAAGACCTTTTGCTGTCCTAGCTATTGGAAGTTGTGCTGTAGGAGGTGGTATATGGTTCGACAGTTATGCAACTATAGGAGGACTTCCTAATTTATATGAGGAAATGAGACATAAATACAACTTCGAACCTCCACCAACAATATATATACCTGGATGCCCTCCACGACCAGAGGCAATAATATTTGGTGCTGCTCAAGCACTAGGAATCCTTAAGAAAAAGGTTAAGAGAGAAGTGTATAAAGAAGATTAAATAACTACATTCATTTGCCATACTCTAGCTATGTAGTTTCAGGGATACCAAATAACTCCTTCATCTTTGAGTTCTTTAATTTCTTGATCTCTATAGCCAAGCTCCTTCAATATTTCCTTAGTATGTTCACCCAGTAAGGGTGGTGGATATTTAGCAACTGGCTTAGTACCATCTATCACTGTTGGTAGTGCTAATTGAGGTATTTCTCCTAACTTCGTATGAGACATCTTCGTAACTATACCTGAGGTCTTTATATGGATATCACTAAATACTTCATCTATTTCATATACTGGAGCTACTGGTACTTTCACTTTTTCAAGTATTTCTATCCAGTACTCTCTAGGCTTTTTAGAGAATATCTCCTCGAGAATAGGTATCAATGCATTTCTATTCTTAACTCTATCGGGATTAGTTCTAAATCTAGGGTCATTAGCTAAATCCTCAAGGCCTAGAGCTTTACACATAGCCTGCCATAATCTATCATTAGCAGCAGCAACTATGAAATACTTACCTCTAGAATCTCTAAATGCTTGGTAAGGAACTATTGATGGATGAGCAGAGCCCATTCTTGGAGGTTTTCTCCTCGTTAATAGGTATATCATAGGTACATAACACATAGAGAAAACTGCAGCATCATACATAGATACCTCTATGTAACAAGGTCTCTTATCAGCGTATAGTGCTGCTAGTATATGTATAGATGCTATAAGACCTGTTATTACATCAAACAAAGCAAATGAGACCCTAATAGGAGGTCTTCCTTCCTCACCTGTTGTTGTCATTAATCCACTCATAGCTTGAATTATTATGTCGTAAGCTGGCTTTAGAGCATAAGGACTTCGTGATCCAAAACCTTTAATACTGCAATATATTAACCTAGGGTTCACACGTTTTAAGGATTGATAATTAACTCCTAGCTTCTCAGGTACTCCAGGTCTAAAATTCTCTATAACAACATCACATATGGAAGCTAATTTATATATTATTTCACGTCCTTTTGAATGTTTTAGATTAATAACAATGCTCTTCTTACCCCTATTTATAGAGAGGAAATATGCACTCTCATCATTAACATGAGGTGCCCAAGTCCTGGTTTCATCACCCTTTGGAGATTCGACCTTTATTACTTCAGCACCTAGATCTGCGAGAACCATAGTTGCGAATGGACCTGCTAATGTGTGGCTTAAATCAAGCACTTTCAAATTCTTTAATATACTCATCTCGAGCACCTCATCGTTTTATTTGGAGAAGAATTAAAAAGTCATGATCTATTTATTTGGGAAAAGATTAAAGCTCTATCTCAATGCCTATACCTTTCTCCTTAGCTAATCTATATGCTAATCCTGCAGCACATGCATCTTGAATTGCTAATCCTACACTCTTAAATACTGTGATTCCATCACCTATTCTTCCAGGCTTCTTACCTGCAACAACTTCGCCTAGTTCAGCAACTTGATCTAGCTTAAGAATCCCTTTCTCTACTGGGAATCTTATATCTCCAGTTTCTTTCATTACAGCTTCTTTCGAATCAACTACTATAACTTCAGCTCTCTTAATTACTTCATCGTTAAGTGCTCTTGCTTGGGGCATATGTGCTCCAATACTTATAACATGTACAGGTGGCTCTAATGCTTCACCAAATATCACTGGTTCTTTAGTAGTTGTAGCTTCGATAACTATTCTAGCACCTTTAACAGCTTCTTGAGGTGAGTTACATATAGTGACATTGAATCCTAAATCTTCTGCATATTTCTTAAATGATTCCATAGCTTCACGTCTCAGATCATATATTCTGATATTACTTGTTTCAAATACCTTTGACACAAATCTTAGCTGATATCTTGCTTGAAAACCTGTACCTATGATAGCTATAGCCCCCTTAGCTTTAGGAGCCATATACTTTGCTGAAACACCACTAGCAGCTCCTGTACGTAGTGCTGTTAGAATTCCTCCTTCAAGAACTGCTAGTGGTGATCCTGTAGTAGGATCAAATAATGTTACTAGAGCTTGTATAGTTGGTAAACCTCTTTCAATATTAGTGGGTATGACATTGACAACTTTTATACCAACGCCATAGTTAGGAACATAAGCTTGCATAACACCCCACCAGTTATTCTCAATCCACATAACAGTTCTAGGAGGCATCACTGTTTTTCCTTCAGAGAACATTGCAAATGCTTTGCCAATCTCATCTATAAGTAATTCCGGTTTCAATAATTCTTCAAGTTGTTTACTCGTTAAGAGAAGCACTTTCAAACTTACACCAGGATTATAATAATGTGTAGCTAAGTATTAATGTATAGCTACATCGTGTTGGTATTAACATTTCTTAACATATTATTGACTATGTCATGTATTAGGTATGGCCTAAGTTTTTAATTAAGTCTGCATAGGGTTTACTGAGGTGCTGCTGTGAACTTTATTAGAATTCTAAAAACTCCGAAGACTTACTTTGCTACTCTCCTTATAGTAC
>QMXA01000016.1 GCA_003661905.1 Thermoprotei archaeon
ATAAACTATTAGATCTAGTCTTATAGTATTGAATCCCTCCTTACCACTATATAGCCCTATGACTAAGGCCCCTATGGATGTCATTAAAGTAGCTATACTTAATTGATCCATACCACTCATTAATACATAAGAGACAGCTATACTGGTAGAGCCCCATAGAATAGCTGAAAGAGCTATTAAAGCATGACCTCTAAGACTCCTCATTCTAACCCATTAATTAGGCTAAGGTAATTGAATTTAACTCTAACTCAACAATATTGGATCTCTTCACACCATAGGATGTATTTGAGATACTAATACATTGACTAATGCATTAATTACTTATTTACTATGGTCAACTATATTTTCCCTAGTTATTCTACTTTCTAGGTGTTGGAGTTGAAGCTACATAGTGAGTGTATAGCATGTCAGGTACAAGTCAGATTTAAAGATCTCCAAAGAGTCATTACTGATGAATCTAAGAGATTCTCATTGATGATTAAAGTATTGAATTTACTAATGAAGGAAGTTGAAGAGAGAGGGAGAGACATAACACCTACTCATCTAGGTACAAAGCTATTTCGATTCATAAAAATAGTTACTGGCATAAGCGATCCCTACGAAGATGAGAAAAGAAGAGAATGTATTAATGGACTTAAACTATATAACGTCCTTAATAAGGAGTTAAAGAGCCTTGATGTAATGAGTAGGGTTGTAAAGTGCATTAAGCTAGCTCTCATAGGCAACGCCCTAGATCTAGGTGTTGCAGGGTATATACCACCAAATACTCAATACATACTAAAAGAATCCGAAGTAATTAAAATTAGAGAATGCGATATTGAGCTAATTCTGAAAATGTTCAAAAAAGCAAGAATCATCTCATTTATTCTAGACAATACTGGTGAAGCAGTATTTGATAAATTGCTTAGTGAATCAGTGAGAAATCTGAAGACATATACAATAGCTATAGTAAAGAGCGGAGCATTTCAAAACGATATAACTATTAAAGAGGCTGAGTATCTAGAGCTTTCTAGTAGCTTTGATGAAGTTCTAGAAACAGGTACAGATGCTGCAAGTATATTCTTAGAGGAATTAACACCCAGAGTTAAGAGAGCCATTAATGAGAGCGATGTTCTAATATCCAAAGGAATGGCCAATTTTGAATACTTATCTGAGGTTGATGAAGTAATTAATAAGCCGATAATATATATGCTCAAAGCTAAATGCAGACCTGTAGCAAAAGAGCTTGGAGTTAATGTAGGGGATTATGTGCTTAGAACCAAAATTAAATCGTAATAAAATTAACTATATCACAAGTTATATAAAACCACCACTTCTAAATTGAATAATTATGATGTTTAGTACTCTGCATTTTTAGAGTTAATTAATATTCCTCTCTTATCCATTTTTCAATAATCTTAGCTGCATCTATTAGATTAGTCACATATGCATCAGCTAATTTGCATTTCTTGCCATTTTCCCTAATTATTTGAATAGCTCTCATTCCTAGCTTCTTAGGTAGAATTACATCAACATAGTCTTCATCTCCTACGACAACTACACTCTCTGGAGTTAATTTTAGTATTCTTAGGAGTTTTAAATACATCTTCGGATTAGATTTATCGCATTCAGCTTCTGCTCCTGTCATTACGAAGTCTATGTATGGTGATAGTGCTTCTATAATTAATTTAAATCTGAACTTAGGTATTGTTGTAGCTATAGCTATTTTCAAGCCTAATTCTCTAATGGTCTTTACAGCATCTATAGCTTCTGGATATAGTTTATAGTATTCTCTACGCTTAAATAATTCGACAAGTCTATTCAATGTCTCTTCATCAATTTCTATACCTAGCCTAAAACATACATGTCTTAGGTATGAATGTTCATTAGGAAATTTAAGCTTAGGAAAATCCACAATTCCTACAAAGTGACTCGCTACTCTCCAAGCCTGTGGGGAGACTTCATAACCACTATCTACTAAGAGCTCTGCTATCTCTACTGGTGTTATAGGATTCTCTACATATCCTAAAGTACCATGCATATCAAGAAATACTCCTCTTAGCAATATTCCGCACCTACTAGTAGATAAATAGTAACTAACGTAATTACATACTACGAGGCCATTAATTTAGACGTATTGAAGCTACATACTTCAATCATGGTATGATTATTAAGTGTACTTCAGTAATCTTCTAATTCTTCTTTCATTTCTAGAACTCCTCACATATGCTAATTGAAAGTTCTTTAGATATAGTCTTCCATACTTACTCCTTATATATTGCATCAACAACTCATATGTTGCATAGTGAATACGTATAGAAACTCCTTTAATGACTTTACTATGTGTAATTACGTCGTTATATGGATGAAACCTTTTTTCTCTTAAGATCAGTAAGTTGACGATGTTTTTCTCTCTGTTTATAGATAGTAGTATTGCATATACACTTCTCCTCTTAATAATCTTCTCTATTTCTTCTCTAACTATCTTATTGAATATCTCTTCACTTTTTTCCATTATTTCTATGTATTCATTAAGGAATTTAAAGAGCTTAACGCCTTTCATATCTATCTTTTCTATATATGGGAATTCATCGCATAGTACGTTTCTAAAGGATTCACTATCCTTAATCATTACTATTCCCTCAATAACATTTTCACTACTTAACCATGCTAAAATAATCCTCCAGTTAAACGACATAAACTTCAACATTTCATTGATTACTTCATAGCTACTTTCCTTAGTTACAATTCTAAAATACTTAATCAGATCTACACATACCGCGGGGCTTAGAAATATGTACTTCCTTATGAACCCTTCTCTCTCAAGCTTTCTTCTCCTCTTACTAATTGCCTGTTTTGAAACACCTAAAATCTTTGAAATTTGGGAATTTGTTAATCTAGGGTTGAGTATTAGGAGTTTGATTAATTCCCAATCTCTTTCTGACAATATATCTATAGGTTTATTTCCCTTATCCATCTTCTCAATCATGCTCTTTAACTTCTACTAATAAAGTATTATGGTTGACAATGTAAACCCCTATAGAAAAATATTTAACTAATATAAATTCAATCTGGTGCCTACACATGAAAATAAGGAAAATTAAACTAAATGAAATAGACGAAATAGTAAAGTTACTAATTAATAAATATCCTAATGAGAAAATAGATATCATTAGAGAACATACCGAGTGGCATGTAAGGGGATTCCCAGAGTTCTGCTTAGTTGCTGAGGAGAATAATGAAATCATAGGATTCATAATATGTCACTTACATACAAATAATTTAGAAATAGAGGAACTCTATGCGTTGAAAGACAAGGAATGGATCTATAAGTCGTTAATACTGGAAGTCCTAAATAGAATACCTAGAGTAAATACTATAACTATATGGATTGATGACTTTAAAGAATTGATTAGCCAAATGAAGTAAAATATTTACTAAGCTAAAAGAATATCTAGACCATGTAAGTATATGCTGATATAGTCCAGACTAATGAACCATTTAACTCCCATCAAATGAGGTAAGAGCGGTATATGGACTATAACATCAACTATATCAGTCACAGTAATCTATATCTATACTAAATAGAACATTCCAATGTAATTTTACTAATAATATTCTATACTCTAATGAAGTTGATAGTTTGAATCACATTATATGTTAATGCATTTCCTAACTGTAGGGTAGTGAATTACCTATTCGAAAATACTTAGATCATTTATTATCTCAGGAAATATCTATAGCTCAGCCCTTTGGGAGTTGCTATGCAGGGTCAAGGTAATGCAGTTGAAATCTACTTAATTCTACATCAACACTGGGATCTTGCTTGGGCTTTTCAGCGTAGACATATGATTCCTCTACTTCCCAAATTCTTCAATGATCTTCTAAATAAGTTAAGGAGACATCCATCTTATAAATTTGTCTTAGATGGGCAAACTCAGATAATAGAGGAGTATTTAAGAAATTTACCTTCTAAAGAATTGAGCATTAAGAAATTGGAATTATCAAGATATGTTAGAGAAGGCAAATTGATGGTAGGTCCGTTCTATTCCCAAATAGATTGGAATCTTACTGATGGTGAAGTTTGGATTAGGAATTTACTCATAGGTCATAGAGATGCTCGTGAATTAGGAATGGTGATGAAAGTTGGATGGTTAATAGATATTTTTGGATTCCCGGGTTCAGTTCCAAGAATACTTAATAAATTTGGAATAAACTCCATATTCTTTACTAGAGGTCTTGGGGTTAAGAAGAGTGAAGTAAAGGATGCATATATATGGAAATCCTCTAATGGAGCAAAAGTCCTAGCTATATACCTTATTGAGAGTTATAGAAATGCCATAAGACTATCTAAATATCCTGAGATAGCTGAAGATAGAGTAAGAGGTGAGCTAAAAGCACTCCTACCATATTCGTCTACAGGAAAAACTATACTTCTACTCGATGGATATGAAAATCTAACCGAAGCTGATGACGCAATACCCATAATTGAAGAACTAAATAGGAAAAAGATAGGTAAGATAATTCTATGCACTCCTGAAGAATATGTTGAAGCTATTAAGAAGCACAGACCTAAGTTAATTGAGATAAGTGGATATTTATACCATGGAAAATACGCTACAGCTCTGAGAGGAGTTTTCTCCTCTAGAATAAGATTAAAGCAGAAATATATGAGAAATGAAAGATATTTAGTGAAATGGATTGATCCATTAGCATCTATACTATGGTGTTTAGGAAGCGAGTATCCTACAAAAGCAATCAATGACTTATGGAGGTCATTGTTAAAAGTAGCATCTCACGATGAAATATGTGGATGTCATATCGATGATGTTTATGAAGATCTCATGAAAACTCTTGACCATATAGAGGATAGATGTGTGAACCTCATTAAGAAATACCTAGAGGAAATAGCCGCAAATATAGATACTTCATGGACTGAAAGAGGATTAGTGATATTTAATCTCTCCCCTTGGAGAATAAATGAAGTATTAAGAGCTATAATTGAAGTGCCTGAAGGATTAAATAAATTCTGCTTAAAGGATGAAAGAGGAGATGTCATACCAATTCAAATTGGAAGGAGGTTTGAAAATAGAGTTGAGATATGGATTCAAGCAGATATTCCGCCACTAGGCTACAAAGTTTATGGAATTTTTCCTGAGAGTGGGAATAAGGAAATAAGAACAGATTTGAAGGCAATGAATAGAATTGCCGAGAATAAATATATAAAATTAAAAGTGAATGACAATGGAACACTCACTATTTTAGATAAGAAGAGTGGTCACGTATATGAGGAGTTAATGTATCTCAAGAGTGAGGGAGAGGCAGGAGATCTATATACATCTTACTGTTTAGATAAGGAAACGTATACAAGTCTTAAAGAGAAGGCTGAAGTCCAATTAGTAAAGAGCGGTCCCTTAGCTGTTTTATTCAAAATTAAGTACAAACTAATGCTTCCAGAAGGCTTAACTAGAAATAGAACATCACGTAGTAAGAAACTATGGAGTTTTCCAATTATTGCCTATGTAGAGTTAAGAGCTAATTCACCTCGCATAGATGTTAGAGTAGAGCTAAACAATACTGTGAAAGATCATAGACTTAGGATTTGCTTCCCAACTAAACTTAAATCTGAATATGTTTTCTGTAGTCAGCAATATGACATAGCTAAATTCCCTATTCAACCAGATACAACAAACTACAGTACAAAGGATAAATGCCCATTAGAAAATGTTCTTCCACCCCAATGGGATACAAGACCTGCTGATGGTAATGTCCATCATGGATTTATAGATATAACCGATGGGGAAAAGGGACTATGTATTATTAGTAGAGATACCTATGAGTACTGGGTTAATAAAGATGCCAATACTATTGAACTTACTTTACTTAGAGGAGTTGGATGGTTGGGGATAGATATTCCTATAAGAGCTGGAAGAGCTGGTTGGGAAATAAGAACTCCTGAAGCACAATGCCTAGGTAGACACTCATTTGAATTGTCGATTCTTCCGCACCCAAAGAGTTGGTTTGAATCAAAACTTCATGTAGAAACTGAGAAACGTAGATTAAACATAGCTATAGTTCAAACTAATAAACACGTAGGATCTCTTCCAAGTGAACTCAGTTTTATTGAGCTAAGATCAAAACCTGAAGGGGCTTTAGGAATAACTTCTATTAAGAGGTCGGAAGATGGAGAATCACTATGCATTAGGGTATATAACTATTTAGATCAAGAAGTTGAAGGAGAACTTAGAACATTTATTAAGGTAAGGAGAGCTTACCTATGTAATCTTGAGGAGAGTATTGAAAGAGAATTATCGATAAGGGATAATAACACTATTTACTTTAAGGTCAAAGGTGAGGACATTATAACTTTGAAAATAGAAATTTCTAAGGAAAAAATCCTTAAAGCAGGTAACGCAGAGCATTGCAAGTTCATACCACAAATACTTCCTCTAGAGAATGAAGATGAGAAGTGGCTAGAAGCTAAGTCAGCACCTCTAATTACTGAGGAGGATATACTTGAGGATGAAATGAAATTAGAGACATTAATCAAGCAACTTGGGAAAGCTAAAAAAGAGCTCAAAAATTTAGAGAAAAAAGGTATATATTCATCGCAAAGAATGGAAGATAGATTAAAGTTCTGGGAAACTAAGCTTAAGGTAATTAAGATCTTAGAGAGGATTAAAGATACAGAATACTCACTTCTATTAAGCAAAAAGAAATATATTCAGCTTATGGAAAGAAACGAAGTTTTTAAAGAGACCGAGCTAAGGAATTTACAAGCTAAGATAGATGAATACGCAAAGAAGCTTATGGAGACAAGAGCAGAGAGTCAACTCATACACCACGTAGTTAACTGTTATAGACTTCTCATTAAAAATAAGTAGTATTGTATCCTTTACTGTTTCTTCACTAATTAACGATGATGTATTCATAAACTGTTGAGAGCTTCGGCCAGGGGATTAAAATATTCAATTTGTAAGCAAATTAAGAATTGGATAAGGAAGGAGTTATGGGTATTTGTGCATGAATAAGGATTTTAATTACAAAGAGTTAGTTAAGAAATACTATACTGAACTAGGAATAGGCGAATGGAAAAGATTAGTCAAAGATCCTTATCATAGATTAGAATTTGATACAACTATGTACTTCTTAAAGAGATATCTTCCAAAGATGGGTTTGATTCTAGATGCGGGTGGGGGTCCCGGAAGATACACTATTGAACTTGCAAAGTTAGGATACGATGTGGTGTTACTTGACTTAACACCGAAATTACTGGAAATTGCGAAAAGGCAGATTAGAAGAGCAGGAGTTAAGCACAGAGTTAAGCAAATACTGGAAGGATCTATCGATGATCTCTCAATGTTTAGTGATGAAATGTTCGATGCTGTACTCTGCTTAGGTGGTGCACTATCACACATACTAAGCAAAGCAAGTAGAGAAAGAGCAATTAGTGAGATAATTAGGGTTGCGAAGAGAGAAGCTCCGATATTTGTCTCTGTAATTGGGAGACTAGCTGTTTTAATCAGTGAACTAGTGAATTTTCCACAGGAAATAGAGATTGAAGATGTATTTAGAAGAGTTAGAGATACAGGTGACTACTATGGAGGGTATGGCTTTGCCCCATGCCATTTCTACTTACCTGAAGAGCTAGAAAAATCATTTAGAGGAAAAGGAGTAGAGATACTTGAAATTGTAGGTCTTGAGGGTCTAGCAACACTTCATAGAAAAGAGTTGAATAGACTTCACAAAAAATATCCTAAAGCTTGGAGAATTTGGTGGGAAACTCATTTAAGAACATGCACACATCCGGGTGCTATTGGAATTAGTGAGCATATATTGATAATTTGTAAAAAGTTATAAGACCTATTTTAAATGAGTGTACATATTCTTTAAGATTAACTAAGTCTTTGATTCAGAATGCTTTGTATTATAATATCTAGAACTAAGTAAATCCTGTCAAAATATATAGCTCTACTATAGAAAGATTATAGAGTGTGATATTATCTAGCTTATGATCATTCAACACCTACTTAGTCACCAATTAACACCTCATAAAAATATCTATGAATTATCCAATGATACACTACCTAAATACTAATGGTTAAATTTTGATATATCTAGTAGTTTTCTCAGTACAAAACTCACTCTCATGCTTAGATCTCTAGGAATATTCATAGTATTTTTCAATATTTTTATGATTTCTTTAATTATCTCTTCACACTCTTGTTTTGAAGCTATGTAGCTCCTTAGAACTTCATTTCTTAGTACTTCATTCAGTGGAATTAATGGGGCTAACAGCTTTGACATATGGGCAATTGTCATGAAGTCTCTACGACACTCTACATTCTCTAACTGTTTAACTGTATATTTACTATAGATGATTAACTCCTTCAGAAATCCTGTAGTAATTAAATAATGTGATACCTCAAGATCTTTAATAGCTGTTGATACTATGTACATAGCTTTGAATAATTCCTCTCTATCTAATTTAATTAGTAGTTCATCATCAATAATCGATATCATGTAATACTGTAAGGAGCCGTGAAGTACGCTGTGGGCTGCTTCATGTATTAGTAATGCTATAGCGATGCTCTTTGGAATGTTGATTAACTCTTCTAAGCTTATATGAATTCTAGGATATCCTCTCCAAGCTTCATGTAGAGTTATGAAATCACCTATAGTTACAATACCGAGATCTCTAGCTTCAGATTCCAAATGAGTTAGTTTCTCAACTCTAGAACTATAGATATATACTTCAACAAAACCCGGGGGATTCCTGATAGCTGTGTAGAAGTTACTCAATGTGTCCATAACAAAATCTATAAAACCCTTACTAACCTCGCCTAGAGTAAATACAGCAATCACAGTATTGCCATATTTACCTAAATGAACCTTCTTCATAATTAATACTCCGAGAATAGTATCAGTACTTAGATATTAAGAGCATTTTTAACTATAGGAAAAAGTATTAGGGTTATTTTTCTATAATTAGCTCTTCCAATTCTCTAGGATATATAGTTAGTACTTCATAACCATCCTCAGTCACTACTATGGTATCTGAGTGTCTAAATCCACCTAGATTCTCTACATATATACCTGGCTCTACAGACATAACCATTCCTGGTTTAAGAACCCTGTTATCACCTATGTCAAAGAATGGTGCTTCATGAACTTCTAATCCAAGTCCATGTCCTGTATGGTGCCTCCAATATCGCATTATTCCCTGTTCTTTGAAGAACGTTCTAACAGCTCTATCAACATCACTACATCTAATACCTGGTCTTATCTTTTCTAGAGCTATTTCTTGAGCTCTAAGCATTAGTTCGAAGAATTTCACCTGTTCTTCCGTTGGCTTTCCTACAATCATTGTTCTTTCTAACTCAACACTATAGCCACAAATCCTCGCACCTGCACCTGTTACTAAGATATCTCCACGTTTAATCACTGCATGTATTGATAGTGAGTGTGGATAGTATGAATGTTTACCAACTTGACCTCTAAAATCTGCCATAGCTCTGAGATTCTTCATACCTGGTAATGCTCTTATCATTGCTAATGTAGCTTC
>QMXA01000017.1 GCA_003661905.1 Thermoprotei archaeon
ACCCAGAGGAGGAAATGTTCATGGTCCAAACGAATATGTGGAATTAAGTTCATTAAGAAAATTACCACAATTCTACACTAAGGTTGTTGAAAAAATTCTAACATAATTCCTAATTCAAAGAATAACAGCATCTTCAATCGAAAAAGCTGTGATGAATTATAATCAAGGGAGCCCTACCCCTTTAGGTGTTAAGATAGTTGCCAACTTAGAAATAGCTTCAATGTAATTTGTATATTCATTAACTATTTCATGAGCAATAGCATTTACAGAATCTATTATAATCGGTGCAAAGAAACCTAACATTAATATAGAAGCAGTCATTATAACCATAGATATTCCAGAGAGAATAGGAATGGGTCTTCTACTTATAGTAATAGTTGAGATAGGTGGTGTATGCCATATTGCTTCAATTAATTTAAAATATCCATAAGCAACTATAGCTGACGCAATTACAACCGTAAGGGCAGGTACTAATGCTCCTTTTTCAATAAAGGATTGGTAAAGGAGCAACTTACTGAAGAATCCTCCAAAAGGTGGGAGTCCTATTAAGTGTAGAGAACTCATAATTATGATGAATGTTACCAATGGATACTGTCTTCCAATTCCTGCCATACCATAGAGATTTCGAGTTCTTGATGCTCTGATTAAAAGACCTATGGAGATGAAGATAAGTGCTTTACCTATGGCATGATTTATTAAATGGTAAATGGCTGAAGCTAATCCCATTACACTACCCATAGATATGCCCATGTATATAAATCCTATATTAACAATGGTACTATATGCAAGCATTCTTTTAGAATCATCTTGTAGTGCCATCATTATTGAAGCAAATAAACTTGAGATAATGCCAAGAAGCATTAATACGTTTAACAATAGCTCTCTAATATGTACAAATGCAGTGTTAGGCCCGAAAATAGTGTATAGGAATCTTATCGATGCATATACACCAACTTTAACAACTAAACCTGATAATATAGCTGAAGCTGGTGTAGGTGCTTCGGAGTGCGCATCGGGAAGCCAGAAATGATTTGGAAATAAAGCTGAAATGAACGTAAATACCCAAATAGATATGAGTAAAGCTATTGAGAGTGGTAGCGCAGTTTCTTCAAGTATTTCTGCAATTGTATTTGTATATTCACTACTATATGCGCTAATTATTGTATAGTTCTGTAGATGAATTATTTGAGGACGTAATTTTAAAGCTAAATCTCCAATATTTAATGTTCCAAGTGATGAATAAATAATTACTACAGCTAAGAAATAGAATGTTAAGAACATAATTCCTAAGATACTATATCTAGCAGCTGAAGCTAGAGGTCTTCGCCTAAATGTATAGAAAGCTACTAAACCATAAGATGATATAGCAACGACTTCTAGCATTACATATAGATTAAATATATCTCCACTATAGATTACTCCAAGTAAGCCTGCCTCCAGTGCTAGTATAAGCGTATATAACCATACATAACCCTCTAAGTGCCTTGTATACCATACAGTGTACATTGCCACAGTTAAAATAACAAAAGAGATTGTAGTGGCTAATGTTGCACTGAAGTAATCAGCTACATATACTATACCCAGTGGTGGTGGCCAACCCCCAAATGGATATAGCAAATATTCTTGCGTACCTACTACTGAGAATAGTATTTCAGCACTCAATATTAATGAGAGGAATGCTATGAATAAAAAGCATATATCAAAAACAACTTTCCTCTTTATAAATATTGATAATACTGGCAATAGAAATGCTAACGCCATAATAAGTATAGGTAATGAGCCTAGAATTATTGATATATACATTGATGACACCTTTCAATCACTTGGTTCCTCTTCGTAGAGGTGTACTTCTGTTGGAAGTTCTTTATACATAGTCTCTAGAACTTCATGAAGATTTACTGATCCAAAAACTCTGAAAATTCGAAGTGTTAAAAATACTAAGAATATTATGAGTGCTAGACCTATAACTATAGCTGTTAAAACCAATGCTTGTGGAATAGGATCTACAACCCTAGTTATGAAGACCCTATAATCATCGTTTAAGGCATGAATTGGAGGAATGGGGGGATTAGCAAGTCTATAGCCAATAACTATTGCAATAACATTTACTGTATCACTAAGTATTGTTATTGCTATTAATTTCTTCACCATATTGGGTTTACTTACAATTCCATAAATGGATATTGCAATATTCACGCCTAATGATATTAGGAGTATGTTAGAGAAAAGCATTATCATATCCATTTTTCTCAATTCTCCAATTCTTTAGTAGGTCTAGATAATAATATGAAGATAATTAGGAATCCTGCGAATATGGCTAAGAATTCGAAGATATTCAAGAGAAGTACCATAGCACTAAGAACATGTCCATCAGCTACGTATGAAAGGCCTAGAGGACTCATAACTTTTGGCTGATTTTGGAATACAAAACCATAAGTATTCATTATCAATGATAATAATATAGGAATAAATATTGCTGAAACTAAACCAATAAGTCCTATGCTTCTAATAATAATAGCTAAATTCTTTGTTAGTCCTTTCATTAGTATGAAGTGTACAGAGAACACTATAATCACTATTAATAAAAGAGATGCAAGTATTGATCCTGCCTGAAATCCTCCTCCTGGTGTTATATGGCCGTGGAGCGCTATTGAGATTGCAGCACCTAATCCTATAACTAGTAGAGTCTTAGTTACGGTCTTAACTATTTTACTTAAGCCTAGATATTGATATTCCTTAACTAGTTCTATCTTCACCTCTCTAAATAGAGCTATTGCAGCTATTATTGCAATGTAGAAAACTGAAGTTTCAAAGAATGTGTCAATTCCTCTATAATCCCATATAACTGCATTAACTATTTCAGGCACCATAGAACTAAAGATAGGTGTAGTTACTAAGTATGATGAGTAAATAACCCATCTAGATAAGTACTTAATGTCGTGGGGAATGTTGAATCCAACATTGCTGATAGTTGTGCATATAGATATTGCTAGTATCATAGCTATTAGCAATAGCAAACCAATAAATCTGTAACTAATGTTCATCGTACAGACCTTCTAACCATAGTAAGAGAAACATCCGAATAAGTCTTTCTACGAAAAGATGATTAGAACTATGAGGAGTACCATTATAGCTACAGTTAATAAAGTCATGAACTTATGAGAACTTTGAATTTTTTCATAGGTATCCGATATATAGGCCACCCTATATCTTATTGGCTCTATAATTAAACCCCATATTTTACGTTCTATGAAAAACAAGACCTTATAGCTAGCTAACTCGACATGGGACCATATCCAGTATGAGATTAGTAGTGCAAAAGGTGATGCTAGTAGAAGTAATGAGATTATGACTGTTTCTAAATATATACCTAAAGGTAATTCAGGCAGCGGTCTAATGAGTACTAATGAGGGGTATATGAAGAGATACTGCAATATGTCTGGAGCCCCAAGACCTGTTACAGAGCTAGCAATACTTATTAAGAGCTCAATTATAGGTCTAGGATATAACCCCATGATAATGCAAGTGCTAGTTAGAAATACCAATGGTACTAACATTGTTGATGGTGCTTCACCTTCTACATCTCTCTTAATTATTTTAAGATCTCTTTGCTTACCCAGGAATACAGAAGCTAAGTACTTAATTCCATAAGACGCTGTAATTATTGTTGCTAATATTCCTATAGCGACATCTGCTAATAATGTAGTTCCTGAAGCTAGAATTGAAATATGCATTAAGGACTTTGCAATAAATCCTATGAAAGGAGGTATACCTATCATAGATAATACTGCTAGTAGTGATGCTATGAATGTTATTGGCATTCCTCTGGCTAAACCACCCATTTTCATTAAATTCCTAGTACCAATTCTACTTATTACATTGCCGGCTGAGAGAAACAGAACGGTCTTGAACAATGAGTGACTGAGTAGATAAAGAAGGGATGAAATCAATAATATAGATCCTAGAACCGTGAATTCATAGATATTTTTAGATAGTAAGTATGCTGAGCCTCCTAGACCCACCATTACATATCCTATATGACCCATTGTACTATATGCAATCAATCTCTTAGCATCATTTTGTGCTAAGGCCAGTGTAGAACCTATTAGTAATGTTATAAATCCATTCAGAATAAATATAATTGCCCAAAGCATACTTGGCTGAAGCACTAGAAAGAATGCTCTCACAAACCCATAAATCCCTATATTCACCGTAATACCACTAAGTAAAGCCGAAATACTTGAGGGAGCTTCTGGATGTGCTCTTGGAAGCCAAGTGTGTAGAGGTACTAATGCAGCTTTTATGCCAAAGCCTACAAACATCACGGATTCTATTAAGTACATCATTGGATGTTTAAGAATAGTATTTTTACTAAGAGCTTCTCTCATATCATAAAAGGATAGAGATCCGACTTCAAATGCAAGTGCTAGAAATGCGAGGAGAATAAGTGCACTGCCTATCAAGCTCATGACTAGGAATTTCTTAGCTGCTTTCCTAGCCTTAATATTATTCCTATCATATGATATGAGGAATGCTGTTAATATGGAAGCTACGTCCCAGAAAAACACCATTAATATAACATCTGATGCATTGAAAACCATGTACATTGATGCTAAAAGGATACTAAAATAAATCCAATAAAGTCTGGGATCTTCATGTTTGTAGCAATGTGTTATGTAGCTTATGCCATAAATCGATACTGCAAATCCTACAACACCTAGTATCAATGTGAAAAGAGCCGAGAGAGAATCCATTACGAATTTGAAAGTCACATATATATTACCTAGTGTTATGGAGAAGAGCTCAAGATCTAAAATCTTAGAAGTACTCAGAACTATTACACTGTTATGAATCATAAACATAGAAGCACATGTTGATATAGATCCCAAGATCCATGTACGTTCCTTAAACTTCAACGCTATTAGAGAATTGAGTATTAATAGGACTATAGGCATTAGTATGTAAGCTATCTCTATATTATCTACATAGGTCAATAAATTAGCACCATGTACATAGAATGCTTAGTTCAGTAAAAAATAAAAATCAATCAAATACTCTCTTTGCAAGTAGTTCAAAGCGCTCAATAAGAGTCTTATGAAGGACTTCAGGCTCAGTAGTTTGTACAAATATCCAGTTTACGTAAAGAGCTTTTTCATCCTCATTTATGTCAATAACAACTGTTCCTGGAGTGTTTGTTATTGAATTTGCAATCATTGCGATGGCATAGTCATTATCTACATTGTAATGTATTTTAACAATTCCTGGTTTTAGTGGAATATTCCTACTTAGTATTCGCTTAATCATATCTATATGTGATCTTATCTCTACTATGAAGAAGAATTGTAGAACATATATTATGAACCATAAATATCTCCTTGGATCAAGAGCTTTCCAAGGATTTTTCACTATGATATTCGAAACTATGACACCTGAGCATGAAGCTATGATTATTCCAAATACTATGCTGTAAAGAGATACTTTACTAAATGCCATGTATATGATGAATATAATTATAGATACTATAACCATTTTTAGAACTCTAATTTTTACTTGATTCTCATTTCTTGAATTCTTAGGCATTACACTACTTCCTCTCATATCTTCCTGTTTTCTTTATTAGGAATAGTAGTAGAGCGGGATAAATTCCAAGTGCTATGGGTATGTAGACTAATACTATGTCAGGGGCCATTAATAAATAGAATATGAAGACGTAGGAAATGCTTTGAAGTGCGGAAAATATAACTGCTTTTAATAAATCTCGCTCTGTTATGGCTAGATATGTAGCTATGACAGACAGTAATGCTAAGAGGCTCATAGCTCCAAGTAATAGTGTTATTAGAGAATCTATTCCTAATCACCTCTTTGTTCCTTCTCTAGTTGATTTATAAATTTCGGTTCAAAAGATACTGCTTTAGATCTATAAGCTGCTCTTGTAAGTGCATGAGATCCTGCAGGTCCTAAGATTACAATTAGTATAGCTGTGAAAAATATTCCCCCAGCTATGAATAGTCTTTCACTACCCAGAGTTTCTAAACCCAAAGTAATAAAACCACAACCGATTAGAGGTGTGAATGTACCTCCTATGATATTGATAGTTAAGGCATGTATTCTTGTGAAAAAATTAGGGAGACGTAGTATTCCTATAGCAGCTACTAAGCTACAGAATGAACCTATGACCACTAATGCCCCTCCAATAATTATGAGTATTAATGAGGAAATCAAATCTACTCCCCCATTTCACGGGATTCAAGGTATTTAGCTACATATATATTAAGAGCATAAACGAATATGGATAGAACCATAGCACACGTTACTAATAATGGAGTATTGAGTATCAGCATTAAAAGTATGAATATTGTTATAGAGCTATATGTTATTGCATCTATTGCTAGAACCATATCTGGAATTGATGGTCCTTTAATCAAGCGAACTACATATAGTAATATTGATGTAAAGTATATTGCTAAAGATACCCCACTAATTATTCTTACATAGTCCTCTAATACCAATACACATACCTCTACATAGTTTAATACATGATGATCTACCTTTAAAGATTCTTAGATTTAACTCTACAACTATTAGAACTATTATTTAACTACGTATTAGTTCTTACTACATAGTATTACATTGCTATAGGTCGTACTTCATGTTTTACTGCTTACTATCTTGGGCTATATCTTTTATTTTCGATATGTTTTTATATCACTATCTATCTCATTAATTAAATGTAATTAATGGGTTGAAGAACTTGGTGATGTACCTATTACTAATAGCCATGGGCTTTGGTGCTGGTTTAATTATGAGTGCTCTTGGTACTGCTTGGGGAGCAATATGTGTGCCAATTCTTATTATATTTGGTATTGACCCTGTAGTTGCTAAAGGCTCTGCTTTGACTTCTGAAATTAGTGTTGCTGTTATATCATCTAGTATTCATAAGAGATTCGGACATATTAGAAGTGAATTGGTATTAGCTCTACTTCTCGGTGTTTTGGGTATCTTATTTGGTTCATGGCTATCTCTCTCGATCTCATCTCAAGGTATGAGATTTATTATAGGTATTTATGAAATCATCATTGGTTCATTGATATTGTTTAAAAAATCATCTAGTAAAGATTTAAGAACTACTAAGAATCTTACATCAATTATTGCCATAGGCTTCATAGCAGGTTTTGCTAAGGGATTTCTAGGTAGTGGTTGGGGACCTATAGGAGCATCACTACTCATACTACTTGGTATTGCAGTTCATGAAGTCATAGCTTCAACAATCGTAGTTAGAATTGCCATTTCAACATCATCAGCTTTGATGCACATAGCCATTAACGCCATTAATTGGAACTACATAATCTTATTAACAATAGGTGGTGTTATTGGCTCTATTCTTGGTGCTTTTCTTTCAAATAGATTAGAATCTAAACTCCTCAATAAGATGGTAGGACTTGTCATATTATTGCTCGGAGTATTGATATTAGTAAAGGAATTCTTTTAGAACAAAATAGTTAATGAGCTTAATAACTATTCTAGTCTATAGTATGTGAAGTATTCTTGAAGATATTGTTTAAATATTTCTGAGCAAAAGCACAAAAAGGTGATTAGATGCAGGGCTATGGAGGTTATGGTAGGGGGATTAGGAGAGGTTTTGGAGCTGGATTTGGAGGTTTTGTATCAATGCCCAATCCCTTACCTCCACCACCTTCAGGTGTTTTTAGAATTGCAACAGCCGTTCTTGATAATAGAGGACTTGACTCAATAATTTCACCTAGATTTGCTAGAGCTCCCTTCTTAGCTATCATAGATATTATGGGTGGTGCAATCACTAATATTCAAGTAATTGGAAATCCAGCTGCTTCAGCACCTAGAGGTGCTGGTGTAGCTGTTGCTCAATGGCTTATATCAAGTGGTGTAAGAGCTGTTTTAGCTGTTAATTTAGGACATAATGTCTATACTATTCTACGACAAGCAAGTGTAGCAATATACACAGTACAACCAGGTATTAGAATAATAGATGCTCTCAGATCTGTGGGACTAGTTAAGGGTTAAGTATTGGAGATCGTCATTGCCAGTGGTAAAGGAGGTACTGGCAAGACATTCCTCTCATCAAATCTCATACACTACATGAATAAGTACGTAGAGCTAGTCATAGGTGCTGATGCTGATGTAGAGGCACCAGATTTAGCTCTAGCACT
The DNA here is from genome assembly GCA_003661905.1 of Thermoprotei archaeon. GTDB lineage: Archaea > Thermoproteota > Thermoprotei_A > Sulfolobales > Ignisphaeraceae > B12-G17. Next base: position 8,187 of record QMXA01000017.1, read on the forward strand.
AGGTGGTGTAGAGAGAATTATGTATTCAGAGAATCTCTATGAATCTAGAAAAGCTGTTATCGATCATAATAAATGTCTAGGACCTAGATGCTCTAAGTGCTTATCTATATGTAGATTCCATGCACTTAAAGTAGTTGGAAGTTCTATAGAAGTTATTGAGGAGAATTGCGAAGGTTGTGGTGCTTGTAGTATTGTATGCCCAGTGAATGCTATAAGCTTTAAAGTTACACTTACAGGTAGGTTATATATTTGCCATGTAAGAACTAATAGTACAATAGTAACTGGAGATCTTGAAGTAGGTCAACGTAATACTGGTCACCTAGTCTATAGGGTTAAGGAACTAGCACATAAATATGCAGAGGAGGTAAATGCTAAACATATTATAGTAGATGCTGCAGCAGGCATTGGGTGTCCTGTTATTTCTAGTTTAGCAGGTGCTGATGTATTAATAATAGTGAGTGAACCTACACCACAATCATTTCAAGGTGCACAAAGACTCTTAGAGATGAGTAGAGGTATGAGGCTCAGAACATACCTAGTTATTAATAGATATGATTTAAATGAAGAATTCGCTCTGAAAATGGCTAGGGAGCTAGATATAGAGCTCCTAGGTCTCATACCAAATGACTTCTCAGTTGTGAAATCATATGCTGCTATGAAACCTATAATTGAGTATCAACCTAGGAGCAGAGCTTCACAATCATTAAGAAGATTACTTGAAACCATAACTACTTCTGTGATGAGGTAATGAGTCGAGTAATAGTTATTGCTGGTGGTAAGGGAGGTACTGGCAAGTCTATTATAGCTTGTAATCTAGCCTTACTTCTTAGTCAGAGAGGTAAGACATTATTGGTTGATGCCGATGTTGAGAATCCATGTACATACATGTTCTTTAGAGATCTAAGACTTCGATGGATAGAGAAGCTCACAGATTTCAGACCATTAATTGATATGGATAAATGTAGGTTATGCTTGTTATGTGTTAAGAACTGTCCTGAGAATGCACTTATTCATATACCTTCTAAGGGAATAGTGCATATAGATACGTTATGTGCTGGGTGTAGTGTTTGTTATCTTATATGCCCCTTCAAAGCTATTG
>QMXA01000018.1 GCA_003661905.1 Thermoprotei archaeon
GGTGCTAAGATAGTTATTTACGGAGCTCACTACAATGATCTAGCCCCTAGAACAGATACTTGGGAACCTCTCTACCCCGATTGTTCACCAGAATTCATACAAGCTCTTGAAACAGCTCTAAACCTAGGTCACTTCAGATCAGAAAGAGGACTTCAAATATGGAGTCCTAGTAGAGAAGGTATAAGAAAATCCGAGAACTTAAGAAGGGGATATAGAATTCTAGGAGATCTCATATACGAAACATGGAGCTGCTACTTAAGTAAAAAATACCACTGCGGGAGATGTGAAAGTTGTGTAAGTAGGCATAGAGCATTTCTAGAAGCTAATATACCTGATGGAACCATATATGAAGCTTACCCATCTCTGGAACCGGATGACAAAGCAGTACCATTTAAGAATGGATATGTAAGTGAGAAGTGGTATAAGCAGAAGTTTCTAGAATAATACCGCTTACCATCACATTCTAGTCTGAATTACTACTCAGAACTATCTATGGTACTTACTCTCCGTGCTTTTGGAATTTCTATTACACGCTGTCTCCAAGAACCCTTCATAACCCATGCTAACGCCATAATCCCTGCACCCATATTACTTATAGACATAGCTATCCATATACCAACAGAACCCATGCCCATGAATACTCCTAGCAAATAGCTGAATCCTATTCTCAAAATCCATAACCTAATGATACTTATTACTGTGTAAATTAGTGGATGTCCAGATCCTTGAGCTACAGCACCTGCTACAAAGAATAGTCCGAAGAAAGGTAATGACGGTATGAAGAATGTTACGAATTTAATGCCTTCCTCAATAACTATGGGGTCATTAATGAAAATTGCAAATATAAATCCTCTACCTAGGTATATTAGTAAAGCTCCTATACTGAGTAATGTAGATACTAGAGCTATGTTTTTAAATGCTATTTGCTCAGCTCTTTGATACTTCTCAGCACCAATGTTTTGACCAATCATAATTGATGAAGCTCTCATAATGCCCCATGTAAATGCCTGAATAACATCAATTATCCTTATACCTATACCATAAGTCGCTATGATAGCTGTTCCCATTTTTGAAACTAGACTCATCATTATTACAAAGCCTAAAGAATTTGCCGATCTCTGAATTGATAAAGGTGTTCCAATTCTTACTACATGCCTAAGCCACCAGAGTTTAAAGAAGAGATCTCTGAAACCTACTTTAATACCTGCAAATCCTCTTGTAAGAAGGTATAGCCCTATAGCTGATACGATAGATCTTGAAGCTATTGTCGCTATAGCAGCTCCCATAACGCCTAGTGCTGGAAAACCTAGCCAGCCAAATATTAAGAGGGGGTCAAGAACTACATTTATTAGTGATGAGATTATGCTCAGAATTGTTGGCGTTCTTGTATCTCCAATACTGTTTAGAATAGCTATGAATGCAAAGCCTATGAATGCTAGTGGTATGCCTGCAAATATTACTCTTATATAGTTCACAGCTTTAGGAAGAACATCTAATGGAACTCCCATAACCCTTAGCATTAGAGGTGATGCTATGAACCCCACTAATGATATGGATAATGACATAGTGAGCATAAATCCTAGTAAATAACCTACACACCTATTTGCATATTCTCTCTCACCAGCACCAACATATTGTGAGATAAGAGTTGCACCAGCAAAGCTAAATCCCATACCAATGGAGTAAAATAGCATTATTAAAGGCCAGCTAACAGTTGGAGCCGCTAAATCTGCTTTTCCAAGTTTACCAAGCCAGAAGGTATCTGCTAAATTATAAGAGATATTAATTAGATTTGCAATAATCATAGGCCAAGCTAGCCATATGGTAGTTCTTAACACAGATCCTTTGAGAATTCTATCTCGATACTTCAGCAAATCCCCCCGACTCAGCGTACTACACCTAGTCAGGTCAAGACCTACTAATTTCCCTAAATATAATTTGCCTCTACGAAAAGCTTTCTCCATAGTAAATAAGCATTCTTAAATAGAGTTATTACCTCTAAACAAATAAGTAGGATGGATAAAATATGTATAGAGAGGAAAAGAACTTCAATAAAGATTTAAGAAATTTAATGAAGAAATTATTGCTAGGCTATTCAAGGTTCTTCTCCAAGAGCGGTGTTCTAAACTCTGATGGTAGGAAATTACTTGAGGAAATAATTAGATTACTAATGTACGAACACCCGAAATACAAACCGTTAGCTAGGAAAGTTAGAAAGAACCCAACTCTTAGGAATGTAATTAGACTTGCAGAATTATTTATGGATTATCAAGAAATAGAGGAATTAATTTCTTTAGCGCTCTACGGTCCTTATAAAACTAATATCTAAGTAGGTAGTGAAACTGTAGTTTTACGTAGGTATATGATTACTGATCTTATTAAATTCCTCATTTTAGAATCTATTAAGTAAAGAACTGCGAAATACATAGCTGCTGAAATAGCTATAGCTGGTGCTAGATCACTAACTAATGCGTAGATACTTGGCTGAGGTCTAACTGGGTATATAAGAATACCATTAATGATTATTACTAATGATGCTATACAGAATTTAGCTATGAATTTAAGTAGTTCTTTATAGGGTAGCACTATAGAGAATTCCTTCTTCAATAAGTAATTATAGCTTATTGTAAGTACTAAGAGTCTTGTGAGATATAATACGCCCCAAAGCATTGTTAAGTACATAATATCGCCATGTACAATACTAGATACTATGGTTAATGCTGCAAGATAGGCAAATGTTACAACTATACTTAATGTTGGGGTTTTGAATAGAACAGTCCTTATTAAACCAATATCAGTAACTTCATAATCCCTATACTCTAAACCACTAAGAGTTGTTCCTAACAGAGATACGAATAGTCTTAGTATTGATGCAGCTACAAATAATCTAATGACTTGTGAAGCAGCTACATAGCTCATATTATATACAGCTAATATAGGTTCCATATAAACTAATAAACCTACCATCATAGGTATGGAAAGCATGTAAGCAATCCAAAATGCTTCAATAACATCTCTCATATCCCTCTTAGCAAGTAGTTTAGAGTATAGAGCAGGCATAACTTGGAGAGAGGCTATTGCTAATCCTAGAAGCGAAAGCGAAATACCGTAGTAAGCAATGGGTTCTTCTGTACCGGAGAAAGTACGTATGATAACTACATCTAATGCGAGTATAGAGAGGGGAATATTATTATATATCGGGAGCCAAGATCTTCTGAGCCATGTTTTGGCAATGTCCATATCTATTCTAGATCTAGAAATTACTTTTCTATTCAGAACAAGTAGCATTGCAAGCATAGCTGTTCTTCCAATTATAGCTGAGATAACAGCACCATAGAGACCAAATCTGTAAAAAGCTACAAGCAATATTCCGAGTGCAGCTTGAACTATTCTCAGTGTTAAATGTGCTATTCCTACATATTGAGGAGCATGTGCTATGGATATGGATTTCAAACACCCATTGATGTAGTCTTGGAACAATATGAAGAGAGCAAGTACTAGAAGTGTTAGTGGCTGATTGAATAATGTTGAGACACCATAAGCAATACCAACATATGCTACTGAAGCCGCTCCTCCAATCGCTATTGCTAACAATATACCTATTTTGGCTGTATTAATTCCTCTACTTATTGTCCTAGGTAACCAATAATTGTAAATAGCCATAAATGGAAGGACATAACTCATATATCTAAAGATCATAGTCCAAATACCGAATTCCTCAACTGATAGTCTCCTAGCAACTGCAATAACAAATAATAAACTAGCGAAGACACTCAATATTCTTGTAATGAAATTTATTAGTGTGGCATACCTGAGCCTAACCTTAGCGCCGTAAGCCTCATCGTACGTTATAGTAAAACACCCTCAAATAGCAAATACATAGAGAGAAGTTAAAAATTAAAGCCATAATGAATTAAATAAGCAATTACTTTCATCTATTTTTAGAGAATGATCTGTAGTAGTCTTTATTTATGAATTCTTCGGCAATTCTTTTCATAATCTCTATTTCTCTAAGTATATTCTCTTTCTGTTTCTCTTCTTTCCTATATTCATTTGATTCTAATATTGCCTCAATAAATTTTGATCTATATTTTTTAAGGAGAATCTTTGCATTTGGAATAAGGCAGTGACCACCTATGTAGTCTGGATAATATATTGGTCTATCTCTAAGCACTTTATGAGTATCAATAACTATGTCTATAGCTTCTAAGAAATTGACTCCTAGATAATGAGCTATTCTATGCATTTCTTGCCACCAAGCAATTAGTAGAGCTCTATATGTGGTCTCTAATAGTTTGCCTAATTCAGTTTCTCTAGGACTGCTAAGTACCTTAACTTTCAATCCTAAACTCTCAAAATACTCTTTAGCAAGTTTTCCAGCTTCATTATTAATAGGGCCTATGTACTTAGTCCAGAATCTTATATGTTCTTTTAGATATGGATGTTTACCCCTAATAGGTGAATGAACAATCAATGTATTAGTCTTTCTATATAGTGTCTCTGTAGTTCCTACAGCAACTGTTGAATCTATAATAACTAATCTAGGCCTAAATCTCTTGATGTAATTCGTAGAGATTGAAATAAATGACTCTTCATCCCTGTAAGGATAACATATGTGGATAATGTCTATAGGTACTGGAATTTCATCTAATTTATGTATAGTTCTACTTGGATCAGTGTCATAGCCATATGTGTTGTACTTATTTGATTCAGAAATAATTTCATACATAGCTCTACCAACTTCACCTAGACCTAGAACTAATACACTTCTAAGCTCCATTCTTAACCCTTCACTAACTCTTCATCTCTAGATAATTAACTCTAATAGCTACCTATATAGAGATTTCTTAGAGTCGTAATGTGCAGTATTGAAAGTATAATCCTTATATAAATAATTTCTCGATATCTTTGATATTGGGGATATGTTGAAGTATCTAGTAATATTTGAGGAGTATCCCTACGATCCATTCATAAATGTAGCCCTTGATGAATCTCTATTACTAGCCATAGAAATGAGATTGATTAGCATTCCTATTCTAAGAATTTGGAGAAATAATAAGTCTGTAGTAATTGGTAGAAATACTAATGTAGTTAATGAGGTAAGAATTGATAAATTGAAAAGATATGGAATACCATTAATTAGGAGGATTAGTGGTGGTGGTGCTGTTTATCATGATTTGGGAAATTATAATTATACTTTAGTAATTCCTACAGAATCCAGACTTAGTATTGATTATGTATATGGGCATTTATTAAAGGGAATTCTCTTAGCACTCAATACTTTAGGTATTGAAGCCTGGATTGAGAATGATACTGATGTAATAGCGAATGGTTTTAAGGTATCAGGTAACTCAGCTATTATTAAGAAGAACGTAGCTTTACTTCATGGCACTTTACTTGTGAATACTGATCTAAATATTCTTTGCCAAGTACTTAAGCCAAATGTGAATCTCGTAAGGAAAAGAGGATATACACTCACTAAGTATAGGGTAGCTAATTTAAACTACTTAGTAGGCAAGGAATTGAAGCCTGAAATAATTATTTCAAGTTTAATTGATTCGTTCAGCAAAGTATTAGGTGCAGAACCAATCATCACTATGTGTAGTGATACTATCTTAGAAATAGCTGAAATACTCTCTAAGTATAGGTATAGAGATCCAAATTGGAACTGGTATAAATGTGAGAATTTCAATATATGGAAAAGAGTACTGAAGATTATTGAAAATTCAAAGAGAGATAAGCAGGGAATATGTAATTTACTTAGAACATAATTAGTTGAGTTTTTAAGTTCTAACATGTACTCATTATGGGATCTCTATGAGTAAGGTTATTGAGTTCAAAGTCCCATTAGATATTTGGCCTAGACGTAGGGATTGGAAAGCTAAAGTTAGTAAGTGGCTTAAGAGTGTAGGTGATGAAATTAATGTAGGTGATGTGATAGTAGAGTTAGAAATAGAAAAAGCAATAATGGGTCTTGAATCACCTTACAGGGGTAAGGTAATTGAGATCAAAGCAAAGGAAGGTGATGAAGTAGGTCCTGGAGATTCATTAGCGCTAATTGAAGTATATCCCCAATAGATTATTTCATAAATAATGAAGTAAATAATAGGAATTGAGATTACCTTAAAATGCTACGTTATTCTTAAGTCTCTACGGGTACGTAGAGTGGGTAGAGAGAAATTAATATGTCCTGTATGTGGAAAGCCTTTTTACAAAGGTCAAGGAGTAATCATAGATTTCAGTGGTAGAGTACTTATATTCCATTCCAAAAACTGTGCCATTAAGTTCATACGCTCCTTCATCACATATGTAGATCCTTCAGAAGTTAGGAAAGCAACAAATGAAACACTTAAGGAATTTAGTGAAAGGCTTGAAGCGCTTAAGAAGATCAGAGAGAAGAAATTAACATAGGTACTACCCGATGACTGCAGTCATGCCCCCTGAGACGTGATGAGTATTGGGGTAGAGGAGGGTTCAGTTCTTGGTGAAGCAAATGAGTAAAGAAATAATTGTGAAGCTAATAAATGTTACAAAGGTCTATACATCCCCTGGAGGCATCAAGACATGGGCACTTAGAGGTATAACTCTCGATATAAGGAGGGGTGAGTATTTAGCAGTTATGGGTCCTTCAGGTCATGGGAAAACAACGCTCCTCAATATAATAGGGTTATTAGATAGACCTACAAGTGGAAAGGTTATTTTAGATGGAATTGATGTATCTAAACTTAATGATTCTGAATTAGCTAAACTAAGGAATAGGAAAATAGGATTTGTTTTTCAACAATACAATCTAATAGGCCGTATGTCAGTACTAGAAAATATTGAGCTCCCATTAATAGTTAGGGGTATTTCGAGAAAGAAAAGGATTGAGATGGTAAAGGAGGCATTGTTAAAAGTTGGTGGAGAACTTAATTGGCTTAACAAAAAACCTACACAATTATCTGGTGGTCAACAACAGAGAGTCGCTATAGCAAGAGCTATTGTTGGTAATCCTGAACTAATATTAGCTGATGAACCAACAGGTGCTCTAGATACTGCTTCAAAGAAAGTAATTCTTGAAGTATTTGAAAGAGTCAATAAAGTAGGTCACACAATAGTTCTAGTTACTCACGACCCAACAATAGCCTATTGCGCTCGATATATACTACATATCAAAGATGGCAAAATAGTTAAGGAGGAGGAAAGTGATAGATCTATATGCATACTTAGCGAATATACGTAGATATAACTTAAGTTAAATTACCTCGTTAAAAACAAAGGTATTGGTGATCTAAGTGCAGAGAGTTCTTGCCATTATGCTTCTATGCTTATTGATCATAGCTATTATAGATCTAGCTACAGTTTCTGCAGAATTCACATTGATAAATGTGTATTGGGGCACCTATAATAATCCTCAAAAAGCTCATCCAGGTAGTAGAAATGCACAGCTCAATATTGAGATAAGGAACGACCTAGGTCTAGACTTAGTAAGTGTTGTTGGCTGTTTAAAACTTCCTCAAGGATTTCATAGCAGTATTACTGGTGATAATGTTACTTGTACAACAGGGTTTACTGAAGGAGGAAGAGGGTATATAGAGAGTGGTGAGGTATTTAGACTTACATATTACATAGATATAGGGAGCTATGTAGAGCCAGGAACTTATTATGCAGAATTGAATATTTCTTACATAAGTCAAGATACTGAAGAGGGTTGGTATGAACTCCATATACCCCTCACAGTATCTCAAATACCTTCAATAGAGCTCGAAGTAGTTGATAGTTATTGGATATATGCAGGTACTCAAACAGTACCTTACCCTGGATCCACAGATTTAACACTAGCTATTGTAGTTAAGAATTTAGGAAATGAAAATATCACTGATGTAAGAGCTATATTAGAACTTCCAGAAGTATTTGAACCAAGTACTTTGAGGAGTTATTTGCCCATAATACCTAGTAAATCAAGTGCTCAACTAGTATTTTCAGGAATATCAGTAAAGAGAAATGCATCTCCAGGAGTTTATGGAGCATTACTAAGAGTAAACTTCACATACACCGTATACAGTCAAGTTACTGTTGAAGATCAACAATCTCTAGATGTCAAACTTGAGGTAAGCAAATCCCCAGAACCAGGTTTAAGAATTGTAAGAGTTCAGTGGGGTTCTACAACACCCCAACCAGCCTATCCAGGTGCACGGAATTTAGCACTATTAGTTGAAATAGAAAATCTAGGAAATTATCCTATAACAGCTATTGATGCTACCTTAGAATTACCTAGAGGTTTTACATATATCTATGGTGGTTCTACTATAGATATTCATAGAGATGTAACCATAGGTATAGGGGGTTCTACAACTCTTCTATTTCCTGGAATATATATTAGTCAAGATATTGAACCTGGAGCATATATAGCTAAGCTAAGAGTGAATTGCTCATTAATTATTGACACATCCCAAATTCGTTCTGTACAGGAGTTAGAAGTACCAATTATAGTAAGTGGTATTGAACCTAATTTATCAATAATATATATTCAGTGGCGCTATGGAACTCAACCTGCAGTACCCTTACCTGGATCAAGAAATCTAGTACTTGAAATAGGCATTGCTAATCATGGCGAACATAGTATAGCATCTGTAGTACCTGAAATATCATTGCCAAAGGGCTTTAGGCTATTGAATGTAGGTGGTTCATGTATAGGTGGTTGTGCTAGAGCTTCTGTATGTAATCTTCTACTAACACTTAATATAAGTAATTCAATAGAGCCAGGGAACTACGTAATTAATCTAGTACTGAGATACATAGCTAATCCAGGAAATGGTGAAGTTCTGGATAAAGCTTTATTCGCCATACCTATACATATAGATAATCCAGATCTTTACGATACTAAACTTGAACTAATTAAGGTGAAATGGGGACCAGGACTAGGGCCTCAAGTAGTTTATCCAGGATCAAGACATGTAGCACTTCAAGTAGCGATTATCAATCATGGAATTTACACAGCTCAAGGAGTGGTAGTAGAGTTAGAGGCTCCAGAAGGATTTAAGATCATAATTAGTAAAGATACTTGCAGTGCATCATTACTGCCAGGTACCTCATGTACTGCAACATTTTACGTAGATATAGATCTTAACACTACTCCAAATATCTACGAAGTAATCATCAATACTCACTATTTCCTAGATGTGTATGGTGCTTATTTAGAAAGATCTAAAACTCTCAAAACACTCATAGAGATAAGTAAA
>QMXA01000019.1 GCA_003661905.1 Thermoprotei archaeon
AAATGAAGGCTCTCATAGCTACAAATGATAAGGAGCTACGGAGAATTCTCAGAAAAAAAGGTATACCCCATGTATATTATAGAGAAAGTGAAAAACTTTTTGAAGTTTGGGGAGAAGATAATTGCTAGCTTCAAAAAATAATAAGTAGTAGTTAGAAGTATTGATGCCCTGGTTATGTAGGTAAATGATGAGGTGTTAATGTGTATAGAGTATATGTAGTGAAAGACATTGTTCGAATTCCTCCAGAAAAATTCAGAGAGCCATTGGAGAAAGCTGCCTTAGAAGTTCTTAAGCAACGATACGAGAATTTAATAGATCCCAATCTAGGTATGATAGTCCTAGTTTATGATGTTAAAGTAAGTGAGGAAGGCTACGTAGTATTGGGTAACGGTGCTACTTACCATGAGACAGTATTTAAGATGCTGACATTCGTACCTGTTATAAATGAAGTTGTAGAAGGTCCTATAACGGGAATTAAGAGCTACGGAGCATTCATAAATCTAGGCCCTATTGATGGATTAATACATGTTAGTCAAGTAATGGATGAAAGAGTTACTTATAGTGATGTAATGCATGCACTTGTAGGCGAACAAAGTAAGCGCTTCATTAAGGAAGGAGATATTGTAAGAGCGAGAATAACAAGTGTGAGTCTTTCATCACCTAGAGGTGCAAGAATAAGTCTTACAATGAGACAACCTTACTTAGGTAAGTTAGAGTGGATTGAGGAGCTTAGAAGGAGGGAGACTAAGTAATGGTTAGGAAAGTACCAGTAGCATCTTCAAGAGCTTTTAAAGCATGTAAGAATTGCAGGTACTTAGTGCCAGTACATGAGAGTAGATGCCCGAATTGTGGCTCTAGTGATTTTGTCGAGGAATGGAGCGGTATGGTAATAATACTTAGCCCTGAAAGATCCAAAGTAGCAAAAGCTCTTGGAATAACAAAGCCAGGTAGATATGCTCTTCAGCTTGGCCCAACATAACTAAATAACTAAATTTATTTAAGTCCCAGACACTATGATATAATCCAGCTGAGGTAATGATTATGGCCCAACAAAAAACGAAAATTACAGTAGATAGTTACGAATTGAAAATAGTTAAGGATTGGTATAACTCATTACTTAATAGAAGAGAACTTGATGTAATAATAACACACCTAGGTAGAGGAACTCCTGATAGAAATACTATTCGTAACTTTATGGCACAACATCTCAATATAGATAAGGAAAGAATAATTATTAAAAAGATAGAATCTGAGTTTGGATGGTGCAGAACAAAAGCTCATATACACATATATGACACAGCTGATTTAGCTCAAAGAATAGAGCCTCCTCATATAATTAAAAGACATATGAGAAAGTCTGAAGAGGAGAGTAGTTGAGGGAACCATTATGGAGAAAAAGAAGAGATTTAGATCAGAGCTCTATGAGTATGACTATGAGAAAGGAACTATAAGGCTTAAGAATAAGTTATGTCCACGCTGTGGATCTGTTATGGCATTTCATAAAGTACCCGTACCTCGTTGGCATTGTGGAAAGTGTAACTTCACAGAATTCGTAAAGAAGTAGTTATGGAATGAATAGAATGATAGTGTTAGGAATAGAGTCAACAGCACACACATTTGGGGTAGGTATTGTTAAAGATGAAAAGCCATATATATTAGCTGATGCACGTGCTGAATACGTTCCTCGAGAAGGTATACACCCGAGAGAAGCTGCTAGGTTCTTTGCTGAACATGCAGCATCAGTCATTAATAAGGCTCTTAAACAAGCTAATGTGGATTTTAAGGATATAGATGGTATAGCTATTGCTCTAGGTCCAGGTATGGGTCCTTGTCTCCGTATAGGTGCTACAATTGCTAGATTCTTAGCTAGTTACTATGATAAAAAATTAATACCTGTAAACCATGCTGTTGCGCATGTGGAAATAGGATTACTAGTTACAAAGGCTACAGATCCAGTTGTTGTGTACTTATCAGGAGGAAATACAGCAATAGTAGCCTATGTAGATGGTAGGTACAGAGTATTTGGTGAAACGCTAGATATAGCTCTAGGAAATTTACTAGATACCTTTGCTAGAGAAGTAGGGTTAGCACCACCATATATTGTAGGATCTCTTCATGTAGTTGATAAATGTGCCGAAGATGGAAAGAAGTTCATAAATCTACCATATGTTGTTAAAGGACAAGATGTATCATTCTCTGGTCTCCTTACAGCAGCTTTAAGAGCCGTAAGGAAAGGAACTAAGTTAAATGATGTATGTTTAACTCTTAGGGAAATAGCGTATACAATGGTGGTTGAAGTAGCTGAAAGAGCACTTGCACATACAGGTAAAAATGAAGTAATGTTAGTTGGTGGTGTAGCTGCAAGTCCTATATTGAGAGAGAAATTTGAAAAAATGGTTAGATATCACAATGCAAAGCTATACGTAGTGCCTCCTAAATTTGCTGTGGATAATGGTGTTATGATAGCTTGGACGGGGTTATTAGGGCTTAAGCATGGAGTGTCAGTAAATATTGAGAATTCTATAATAAGACAGAGATGGAGAATTGATGAGGTTGATATTACTTGGAGAGCTTAAAATACTTATTAGAGTTAAATATGGTAGTTATCGAGAATGGAAAGATTAAACAAGAAGTATTGAGAGTTGATAAAGAAATTGCCAGAGGAGCCGAGGCATATATATACAAGGGATCATTCTTGGGAATTCCATGTATTATTAAATTAAGGACTCAAAAATCATATAGACACCCAGTCCTTGACTCAAAAATTATTAGAGATAGAACAATTAGAGAAGCTAAGATAATCATAAGTGCACGAAGAATAGGCATTAAAGCACCTGCAGTACTTTTCGTAGATCCTGATCTAGGAGTATTAGTACTCGAATACATTAAAGGAAGACTATTAAAAGATCTATTGAAGAATTTGGACGATGAAGAGGCATGTAAAATAGCGTCAACTGCAGGATCTTATGCAGCTTTACTTCATACCAATGGTATTGTTCACGGAGACCTAACTACATCAAACATGATATATACAGATCATGGCTTATTCTTAGTAGATTTTGGATTATCTGATTACTCAAATGATTTAGAGGATTTGGGAGTAGATGTTCATTTATTCCTGAGATCATTAGAGAGTACCTTGTGGAGACGAGCCTCTATGCTATATGAATGCTTTTTGAAAGGATACCAGGAAATTATAGGTAAAGACCAGGCATTTAAGGTAAAAGAAAAAGTTCGAGAAATAAGACTTCGCGGACGTTATATTGCTGAACGTAGGATGAGATCTTGATAAGATTACTATTTATAACCAAGAATAGACATAAGGTTATTGAGGCACAAATTTCAATAGAGCAAGTAGGCCTCGGTAAATTCATAAATTTAGAACTTCTAGAGATTCCTAAGTTAGAGATTCAAAGTGATGATCTAAAGGAAATAGCTATTTTTGCAGCTAGAAATGTCTATAAAAGACTTGAAGAGAGAAAGGCAATAGTGGTTGAAGATGCAGGTCTTTTTATAGAAAGTCTAAATGGGTTTCCAGGACCTTATAGCAATTATGTATATAGGACCATAGGTATTAAAGGCATTTTGAAACTATTGAAAGGAATTGATAATAGGCGAGCAGAATTTGTGTCAGTAATTGTAGTTATACATCCAGAGTTTGGAGAGATGGTCTTCGAGGGGAAAGCACAAGGCTACATAGCTTATGAAGCCAAAGGTGATAAAGGCTTTGGATTTGATCCAATATTCATTCCAAAGGGACATAGTAAGACGTTTGCTGAAATGAATATAGAGGAGAAATGCAGATATAGCCATAGAGGAGCTGCATTTAGAGCTCTAGCTAGATGGTTTGCATCAAAACTTAAAGACTTACAGCCCTTAGACAAGGTTAGTCGAGACAGGGAGTGAAATCATGAAACGTGGAAAGAAAAAAGGCCAGTCACACTCAACAAGGCCCGTAAGAGCTGGACCTCCAAAGTGGGTTAAGCTTACACCAGAGGAGATAGAAGCATTGATAATAGAACTTGCAAAAATGGGTTATACACCATCAATGATAGGTATAATATTAAGAGATCAATATGGTATTCCACTTGTTAAGTCAGTATTGGGAGCTAAATTATGTAAAGTCTTGGAAAAGCATGGCTTACTACCACCCATACCTGAAGATTTATTAGCCTTAATGAGACGAGCAGTAAACTTACGACGCCATCTAGAGGAACATCCAAAGGATTATCATAGTAAGAAAGGATTAATAGAAATAGAATCTAAGATAAGAAGGCTCGTAAAATATTACAAGCGTGTAGGAAAATTACCACAAGATTGGGAGTATGATCCAGAGAGAGCAAAGGTTCTTATAAGCTCACTTATGATGGGGCCTTTAGTAACTGGAGAGGAACAGAGATCTACTTCATAGAAATAATGATCTGAGGATTTAGTAGAGTTTTTTAGGAGTTTATAGCTTTTAGCACATGGCACTGGTATTATGAGTTCCGTTATTGATTATATAACTAACATAGTAAGTAATTTAGCTTCTATACGTACTGCATATATAATCCATGCCTTCGACGTAGATTCTACAATAGCGGCCTCTCTCTTAGCCAGAGTTCTCATAAGTCAGGGAATAGAAATTAACTTAGCACCTCCAATGGAAACTATCCCTAATAATGTTAGAGAACCCATAGTGCTAATAGGGCTCAATCCTACAAAGAACCTAAAAGCTAAGAGAGCCTTCGCAATCACATTTTCCAAAGAACAGAAAATTCAAGTTATGGGGAATATCGTTATAATACCATCTAGTGAATCCTCTCTATCAATACTTATAGCTCAAGCACTTGAGGAGCTATATATAGTTCCTACTGAGTGTAAATTACTAGCTCTAGCAGCAGCTTTAGAGAGATCCGAAGGTTCTATTTTCAATAAGAGATTTACAAAACTCGAACAGAGGATGATTGAAAAATTAGCTACAGATGAAATTATTAGTAAAGTAAGGACTCTTAAACTATTCAAGTATCCCCTCTCAACTCTAAACGAAGCTATGTATGTAACAATAGATCCATTTATACCAGGTATTACCGGTAATGATGAAGGAATCTCAGAGCTTCTAAGAAACTTAGGCATAGGTGTGAAAGTAACGAATTCAGATATTGATAAGCTAGCCCAGGAGTTTGCGTCTAGAATATCTAAATCCCTTAGAAAACTAGGTGTTTCTAAAGAGGAATTCATAACTGAGAAAATAATGATAAATAAATCCAACGTTATTAAGGACATCTACGAGACATACTATTCCCTCAGCTATGGTATAGATAGATATGGGCCAAAAACCATTATACCGGTAGCTCTCTCAAGAATTGTACTAGCTTCCTTAATAGCTTCATATAGAGAGAAATTCAGGGAAGTAGTTGACTACATAAATGTTGTTATTGAAGGCTTAGTTGATATAGAGAGGCATAACATACAGGGTGAAGCAATAACCGTGTTGAGCTATGCAGATGTAGAAGAACCACCACCAGCAGCTATATTAGCTAGAGTACTGCGATCCATAAGTTTCATTAAGAAGGAAAAGATAGCAATTAATTGGAAAGGAAGGTACTGTATTTCAGTACAACAAATAGTTAATATG
Source organism: Thermoprotei archaeon (assembly GCA_003661905.1). Taxonomy (GTDB): domain Archaea; phylum Thermoproteota; class Thermoprotei_A; order Sulfolobales; family Ignisphaeraceae; genus B12-G17. The sequence continues at coordinate 5,618 of QMXA01000019.1, forward strand.
TATCCATTACAATTTGAAAACATAGAATTAAGAAAAGGCTTAGTGCTATCTCCAGCACTTGCATCTCTAGTTAAGTTAATGAGGTGATAGACTATAGTATATCAAGAAATGGAAGCAAGAATTAGAATCCCTATAGCTGATGAAAAGTTTCTGAAGTCGGTTATTAAAGCTCTAGAACCTGATAATAAATCAGTACCTGAAGGAATAATTATAGATATTCAAATAGAGCCTAGACACTTGAGTATAGTAGTTAAAGCCATTAAATCAATAGAAATTCTTACATTCAGAAATACTATTGATGATTTGTTAGAGCATTTAGCAACAATATTTAGGGTCTTTAATACATTAACTAGAAAGAGATAAAACTATATTACTGCCGTCTGTGACAATACTTCGCATAGGTAATGCAAAATGCCCGCTCGTGATAAATTCCGTTTAACCGGTAGAGAAAGGTGGAGATTAAAGAAGTGGTACCAAGTAGTAGCACCGCCAGTGTTTGGAGAGGTAGTTATAGCGACAACACCAGCTGATGAATCCTGGAAACTATTAGGAAGAGTTATAGAGACAACTCTCTTTGACTTAACTGGTGATATAACTCAGGTACACGTTCATTTATATTTTCAAATACATAAGGTTGAAGGTGACAAAGCATATACAAGATTCAAAGGCCATGAATTAGCAAGAGACTACATGAGGAGCTTGATTAGGAGGAAAAGTAGTAAGGTTACAGCTATAGTTAATGTAACAACAAAGGATGGTTATGGACTTAGAATTACTGGAGTAACATTAACTACGTATAGGTGTAAATCATCTCAAAAGAGATTAATCAGGAAAATAATGATGGATATAATAACTAAGAAGGCTGCAGAGAAAACTCTTGACGATTTGATTCAGGCCATGGTATTCGGGGAATTAGCACAGGAGATATTCACAGCTGCTAAGAAAATATATCCATTAAGAAAAGTCGAGATTTATAAATCAAAACTCTTAACAATACCAACACCTGAAGGCCCAAAACCTGCAATCATAGTACCAATACCACCTACATAGCATCGCAATAAGTACACTAAATTAACTTCCAGAAATAAGTAAGATAGAGAAGGGTATGGATTTTGCAGCTTGTAGTCCTAGCTGCTGGGAAAGGAAAGAGATTAAGACCAATAACCGAGACTAGGCCTAAACCTCTAGTACCAATTCTCGACAAACCACTTATATACTGGCTACTTAAGAGAGCTAAGGGTATAGGTATAGAAAGATCTATTATAGTTGTTAGTTATTTAAAAGAACAAATAATCAATACTTTATCTACATATATCAATGAGTTAGGTGTTGATGTAAAGTTCATTGATCAAAAGGAAGAGCTTGGAACAGGCCATGCCTTAATGAGAGCCTCTAACTTCATTGATGATGACGCTCTCGTTATTTATGGTGATTTATTTATAAATGGTGAAGTGTTAAGGAAAGTAATCACTAGAGGTGTTAAATGCAATAAGTTAGTGATATCAGGTGTAGAAGTTGAAAAACCTCAACACTATGGTGTATTAGTAATTGAAGGAGATAAAGTCATGGATATAGTTGAAAAACCAGGAGAACAAGTCTTCAGTAATTTAGTGAATGCTGGTATATACTACATACCGCATAGATTATTGAAGCTTCTTAACCTTATTCAACTCTCACCTAGAGGTGAGTATGAATTAACTGATTTAGTAAAAATAATCCGTAATCGAGGTGAAGATGCACTCTTAGTAACAATTGATAATAAATCTTGGATGGATATCGGAAGACCCTGGGATATAATAGAGGCTAATAAGAGAGCCTTGCAGTACCAATTAATGAATAGAATAATTAAAGGAGATTTAGATCGCCATGTAACTATAAAGGGACCTGTATATATAGGTGAAGGAGCAAAAGTAAAAGCTGGTAGTTACATTATAGGACCAGTTTACATATCAGAAGAAGCAGAAATTGGTCCTAACGCTTACTTGAGAAGTTATACAGTACTTGGAAAAGGCTCTAGGGCAGGATTTTCTGTCGAGGTAAAGGAATCCGTAATATTTGAGAATGTTAGAGCATCTCACTTAAGTTATATAGGTGATAGTGTAGTATGTGAACATGTCAATCTAGGTGCAGGAACTGTAATAGCTAATTTAAGATTCGACAATAGAACTGTAAGAGTGATGATTGAAGGAGAGAAAGTTGATAGTGGTAGAAGGAAACTTGGTGCATTCATTGGAGCTAAAGTCAAAACAGGAATTAATGTTTCAATAATGCCTGGTGTAAAAATAGGATCTAGAGCAGTCATATATCCTGGCGTTACAGTATATAGAGATGTACCTTCAGGTGCTATAGTTAAGGAGAACTGGAAATAAATTATAGTAAATGGCTAATTAATTTCTAAACATATACGTGAAGAGACTATGGAATTAGTAATAAATCCAAGTAACATAATCTCTACGTTATGTTACTCCGTACTAAGATACGAACCATATACAGCATGTGAATTCAATTGTGTGTATTGTTTATGCTAAATGGTATAGATCATTACAGACTGTAAGGCCTAGACCTAAGGCACTTATTTTGTTTAAGAAACTAATACGAAAAGTGAGTAAATCAAGTCTGAATCCAATACCTATCAGAATATCTACGCTCTCTGACCCTCTTCAACCCTCGGAAAGAATATGTAGACTTACTGAAAAAGCCTTGAAACTTGCTTATGAATATGATTATCCAGTAATTTTGAATACTAAATCTGATTTAATAATTAAATCACCTTGGATAGATGCTGTGATGAAGTTAGCCGAGAAGAATCTTATAGTAGTTCAGATCTCAATATCTACTCTAGATAGTGCATCAGCTCACCTCATTGAACCCAATGCACCAAGTCCTGAAAAAAGACTTAAAGTAGCTGAAATTCTAAGTAGCTCCGACATACCTATTGTAATAAGGCTTCAACCATTTATTCCAAGAGTATCGATCTTCAAATCAGTAAAGAGTGTATTCTCAGAGTTAAAGGCTGTAGGTACCAAACATGTAGTAGTTGAAAGTTTAAGAGCTGATGAATCATTACTTAAGCATCTAGAGTCCAAACTAGGGATAAAGTATGAAGTCGAACCATACCAGATTAGAGAAACAGAGAGGGAAACACCATTATTAAGACCTGCCCTAAATATTAGATATGATAACTTCAGGATTATGGCCGAGGAATCTAAAAAATACAATATTACCTTCGCAACATGTAAGGAGGGATTATTCAGTCTACATACTTCACCTGATTGCTGTGGAATATATCTCTTGAAGCCAAAGGTCTACAAGGTAAGAATAACTCTATACGAATTCTACAAAGAATTGAAGTTATTGAAGAAGAGCTCTATTGATAGGATTTATCAAATTATACATAACAAAGATAAGTATATTTGTTATAGTAATCTAGATAAGTATCCCAGCATCATTAGGAAAGGATTGAAATATCATGAA
>QMXA01000020.1 GCA_003661905.1 Thermoprotei archaeon
CATATATAGCGATCATAGGCCTTAATAAGAGGGTAAAACAGTATGGCTTCATCATCGTCTTCTCTTCTTACAGGGATGTTCAATACAAGGATGCTGATAAGTTCTTTGAGAAACTGAAAGATCAAATTAATGGATCTCAACACGCCTTGGAATTCTCCTCATGAAGTCCTTATGCTTCAGGATGAAACTAGCGTAATTAATGTATAAAAAGCTTTATATACACTGATTGCACAGTATGTATTGTGAGATTATGCCATGGCCAATAGAGATTAAGGGAGATAAGTTGGTAGTCTGGGAGAGACAGGGAGGTACTAGAGGGACTAAATACTTCTACATACTTGATCCTCATCGGAAGAGGCTTATTCATGTGAGTCAGTTATTCACAAGCGTATTAGAGGGTACTTCGAGAGCTGGCAGACGAAGGGACTACAGACATGAGGTATCGCTGACAGTCTTAAGGAAGGAATTAGGCCCTGAGATTACACTATTTATGTTCTGGTATACTAACAAGGGATATGGTCCTAGTACCACGAAGTACATTATTAATTGCTCAAGAAAAACTATTGAAGAAGAAAGAGTAGATATAGCTAATGTATCTGTCTATGAGTTTGAAGTACTGGGTCCCGAAAGGGAATGGATTGAGCTATATGAAAAATATGTGCATAAGATGATGGATACAGTAAGAAACATCGTGAATAAGCTAGGAATAGATGTTCTATTTGCAGGACGTGCTAGAAGGCTCGAGGACTTATACACAAACTCTAAGCTAGGACTTATCAATGCGCTTATACAGCCTTCTTGGCAGTCTAGGCAAAAAGCTCTTGAAACATACGTTAGAAGCACACATGAGCTATATGTACTGTTCCTTGCTGCTGACTCTTTGGATGCGAAGACCATCTATCACATCTCTAGCGACGGTAAGCCGTACTGGTGGATAGAATATGCTTCAGACTTCTCCACAGCTGTAGTAGAGACTTCAACTGATAGGAAGTATACTTTCTGGTTCCAGTTCTCGCCTAAAAAGTGGTGGGATGTCGTACGCGAGGGATGGATATACGCTATGTTTGGCAGACCTATTGGACAGCTCCCTCCTTCAAGGCAATATGTGCGACCTGACATAGTGATCATGAGAGGAGAGTACCAGCATAGGAGTGATCTTAAAAGAGCGACTCCTGCGTTAGTGGTGCTTATAGATGCTAAGATAAGTTTTGATGAAGCAGACTTTAAGCAGCTAGAGGGATACGCGAAGAACTTCGGAAAGCTATTTGGCGAAAAAGTGATTTATATCGTGGCATGCTTAGATAGAATTCCACCACGTTATAAAAGGATGTTAGAAAGAATAGGGTATCACATCATAGAGGAAGTAGTACCAGGGGAGAAGGGCGAGAAGAGATTTCAGGATTTTATCAGGAAAGTACTCTGGGAATAGTTGGGGAGAATAGCTATAGTTGAGCGATAATTATGGTTATTTAGAGGCATAATAATCATTATGAAATAGCTCTGGGAAATAACTGGTTAGACTTGGAGGAGGTTGAAGAGCCTAGCAAGTGTAAGGAATTGTTATTCTTCTATCGAGATAATTGAGGATTAAGAAGGGAAGGACTTCTTCTCTCTTTCACTCCTATAATATTTGAAAATAGTTCTTCTGAAATCTTCTGAGTAAATCATATAGTGTCTTACTAAAGTTGCATTCGACTAGGTACTCGATTACAGCATCCCTTTCGCTTGGATCGAAATGTCTTCTCGTATAGCTCTACGCTCTGAACACGATTTGCTTCACTTTCTACGACGATTTTAATCCTATTAGAGAATATGAATCGGATATTTCTCAATCAGTTCTATGAGCTCTCTCATTGACATATCTAAAGGCATGAGCTCGTCTAAGAGATGTAGATAGAGTTTCTGCCTAGCACTCATCAAAGTTTAATATATCACATGATGCCGTGAAACTTCTTAACTCTGGTTAATAGATTCCTACTTTATCTTAGGAATGGGGAAGTGGGGGCAATGATTGAATATATCAAGAAGGCAATTTATAGTTTGTAATAGCACTCGCTAAATCTGAAGCTTTTAATGAAATTCTCAATATGACTAATCACTGCCTCAATGAATTCGAGACCAAGTTCAGGAGAGGCCTCTAGTGGGTTTCCTATAACTCCATACTTTCGCGGTTCAAGCCTCCTATACACTTCAAGGTCTCTGACTAAGCTACTATTTATAACCATAATACAGCTCGTCTCCCACGTACCTGCATGTTTATCCTTGGACGTATCAACTAGATTTAGTTCTTCGAGGATACGTGCTACACGAAACGCTATTATAGAAGCATTATGGCTTTCGTATAAATTATTACATGCTTCAATTATCGCTTTCTTCATTTGAGGACCTCCATGACCTATGATTAAGACAAACTTCTCTTGTCCAAACTTTATGAAGTGCTCGATAATAGACTGTAAGTAATCTCCAAAGGTTCTGGGCTTCACATGTACGTTTCTGGGTCTTATAGGAATAGCTATGGTATAGGTTATTGGTGGTAATGAGACCCAGCCATTCCTCTCAGCAAGCTTATCAGCTATAAAACTTGCAATTAAGGTGTCTGTGTTTATAGGAAGATGAGCACCGTGACCTTCGACGGAGCCTATGGGCAGTATTATAGGTCCTCTGATTTCTTCTATGTACTCTTTGAGTTCAACCCACGAGAGATTATGAGGATGCATGGGTCATCCTCTTTCGTAATTTTAGATAGCTAACCCTCCTTTAAGTATCCTATCTTACATCTTAAGTCTAGTAACCTTAGCAGAGGTAGGCTATTATCTTGTAGCTATAACTTGTTCAAGCTTGTCAAAGTACGCGTAGTGTACTATAGTTGATAACCATTATAAGAAGGCTAAAGCCAACAGATGAAATATGAGAATGTGAAAGGAATGGTGCTTAGGCATGTAGTGGATATACCATATAATCTACTAGAACTAAATGCTGTGAATGAAGATTATGTAAGAAACAAGGTTCTATCTGTATGTTCCTGTCATAATATTGAGAGTTATATATCAATACTTCTTAATTAACTTAAGATGTCTATGGAATCATAACTGAAAATTCAAAGAAGTTTAGCAATTTATTGAGAACTAAGACAATGCTTTTTGCTAAGTCCCATAAGTACCTCGTATACCTCTCCTTGAACTCTCATCGTAGTCCATCTCTTCGGCGTATACTGTTCCCTTTTTACAAGCATAGCTTAGAGAGCTTCCATTAAGAGACGCGGCAATATTTCTCTCTTAGCGATTGGCGTTAGCTTGTATACCCAGTGGGGAGGCATGGAGGATCTCCTTCCTACTCTACGCCTATGCGGCCAATAGTCAATCAACACCATACCCCTCCTGACTAGCTCTTTCAGAACTTCATCGAAGGGTTTAGAGCCTTTGAACTCTCTTTTAGCCTCTTCTTCCTCATATTCTACGACTGCCCTAAAGTCAAGGCTGTATATCTCACTAAGCCACTTTAAGAAGGCTAGGAAGTTCTCGTCTCTTAAGAGGTCAGATGAATAGCTTAAGTAATTCTTGTTAGTAGATAGCTCTACGAATATAGGGCGTGCATAGTCAGCACCTCTGATCATCTCGTGGGAGTATGCCTTACTGCTATAATAGTCCCAGAATACTAGCCCGATCTTTACTAACCTGTTAATAATGTCTGTTACATCCTCCCTACTAAGCATTACCCTAAGCGTGCGGATAAGGCCATGAGGTTCGATCCATAAGACAGACTCATATCCCCTGTATGGATCCTCAATAAAGTATTGGGATAGTAGCCATGCTGCCTTGTTAACATCCCAACTCTCTTTACTCAGCTTATCTCTAACTTCCTTCTCAAACTTGTCGTAAACCCCATACATCAGTAATCCCTCCTTGACTAAATCTCGAAGAAATTTTCCCTCAAAGCTCCCACTTAAATTAGGGTCTATTCCCTGCTCTCTCAACATAGAGTTGAGGCAGTCAAGTATCTCGGTTGCTCTCCCGGGATGGATTATCTCTAGGTTTCTTATCACGTAGTGTGGGTCGAGAAGCTCGGCCTTCAAACAGAGGCATAACAGCATCTCCCATTCATTAGAGTCACGGAGTGAACATATGAGATTCTCGATGGTTACAGGTAAGATAGGCTCGTTGAGAGTCCTACGAATAGCTTCTCTGAGGATTTCAGCCCAGTTAATATCCTTCCGCTCTCTCATCCTCTTTAGCATCTCCTTAGGCAACCTTATGCTGAACATGGATGACATCCTACTTCACCTAGTATTACATGTATATACATGTATATAAATGTTTTGTTGTTTAGTATACCAAGTATCCTTAAAGAAGAATAGACGCTATGTTATTCTTCTATAGCTATTTCTTTGAACTACCTAAGACTGATCCTATAATTCCTGGTAATGCTATTAATCCTAGGACTGCTAATCCTCCTACTATCAGTCTACCTATTATCTCAAAGAACTCCTGTCTTCTTCTAGTTTCTATCCATTCCCTAAAGGAAGGCATTACAGCAGCTAGTTTGGCTCTAAGCTCCTCTAAATTATAAGGGTCAAACTCTATGAGTGGGGCACATTTGTAAGTAGTTAAGTAGGACGGTAAGCCCCCTAAGGAGACCCTTTTATCCTTCAATATGAGCATGGGCTTATTAAGGCCATATGCTATCCCTGTCTCACTATAAAGCCACTCTAATGTTCTCCAGAGCCCAGTCAAGGCATCTAAATGCCTAGGCGTTGCAATAGCTATTATAGCGTCACACTTTTGAATTTCCTCCCTGACTGTTATAGGAACTTGTTCCTCGGGAACATGTCTTTCAATACCTATTGTAACGGTTTCAAAGCCCCATTCCTTAATCATCTCCACTATGGGGTCACCTACAGCTCTATCCTCAATGCGTAAGCCTCTGGAAATGAATATCTTGTAGAAGGGGCGTGGGTATACGTTTAGAACAAACTTTTTATCGTACTTAGTGACTCCTACATCAACCCATGTACCATTAATGTATTCATGTACACGATGTCTTACTATGAATAACCTTCTGCCTACGACGCCCTTGGGTAATAATATCCTAGCCCTACCTAAGAATATGTTGCTCTTCGGGGATATTTGTCCAGAAATACTTTCTACACTATATGTTCCAAAATCAAATTCTATCTCAAAGTCACTAAAATACAAATACGTATCACTAGTGTTCTCAATCCAAAAACTAATAGTAGCTATCTCCCCAGGCGAATAAGTTGCTTTGTCGAAGTTCCATCTTAAGATCCAGTTACCCACAAGCCCCCATAATAACACTGACTTCCTACGACATAGATTTTACGCTAAGAACTCTTAAAACAGTCGAGCTCCGCATTCTAAGCTAAGCATGCCAAGTAGCGACCACTGTAATAGTAGAATCATCGATATATACCCTTGGTAAAATAATTGACCGTGAGGCATGTGAAGCGATCGAAGCATTTCAGTGATCGGAAACTCTCCTGAAAATTTTCAGTGGCGACCCCATAGACACCTCCAGGTTAATTAGGAACTATTTGTGTATAATACTTAATACTATTTCAAGTGAAGTATCACTCTAGAAATCACATTGATGAAGATACGAAAACAGTAGAAGTAATCTGCATTGATAGAGGTCTTGGAAATCGTGTATATCTCCTAGCGGGACTAGATCTGCCTCCTTAACTCCAAGTCTTAGCAATCTCTCTATTGCCTTGAGGATAACGTTAGAGCCAGAAGTCCGTTAGATTCCCCATGTGTACATCTGGTATTACTAACTTAGTCCTACCCGTACCTCTCACCGACAACACTAGTAGGATTTCCTATATAAATCTTTAGGTTTTCCTATAGGAACTTCTTTTGAATCTAAAGGATAAGCGATATATATTCCTAAAGGAGTAGACTAATGGTGAAATAGGGAATGATAATAAAGGTTCGTAAACAGCGTGGAGGCAAAGGAGACATCACGTATTACGTCCGAATACCCAAGCACATATACGTGGCGCTCGGGGCGCCTGAAGCCTTCAAGCTAACATTGGAGGATGGGAAGATAGTCCTTACACCACTAAAAGAAGCCTAAGAGAATGTAATGAGGTGATGTTTTAATGCCTTCTTGGAGGCTCCATCGTAGAATCTATGAAAAACTCTCTCAAGAAGTTGAAGGATTTGCCGTATGGACTAATGGCTTACTTGATAAAATAGATAAAATCATTGATGCTGGGGGAGAGCACGACCTCGGTAGAAAACCTGATCCTCTCTCATTTCAGAAGCTCCTTCACGAGCTATGGCTTGAATTTGGTGATATATATGATGTAAAGAACAGTAGGTTTTTAAGACTTAAGAGTAGGTCTGAACGCTTAGATTGGGAGAAAGAAGCTATTCATATGGGTATAATATGGGGAGACGATTACATGATATATATCCCCGATGATGCTATTGCCCTAGCGACACTTCACCACATCCTAGACTTATGCATGGATTTCCTCTATAAGAATCCGATTAAAGAGGATGAAAGCCATTTGATGGTGGAATATGCTGAGCGAGAACTTAGGCACTATGCCCGAAAGCTTAGAGAGCTAAAGGCCTTTGCTGGGAGAACCTTTGAAGAAGTCTTTAGGTGGCTTATAGAGGTTCTTAAAGATAAATCTAAACAGCTTTATCGCCTAATGATCAAGGAGCTTGAACTTAAAGGCTTAAAACCAGGTTACAGTCCTGAGAGACTTAGGAGTCTATTAATTGAATACATTAACAAAATGGGTTATTATGGTGTGATCTATGTTAATGGCACTCCATTGCCCGTGACAGCGGCTACTTACAGAATATTCTCGAACTTAAGAGTTGGACAAGAGGTGGAGTTGGGATTTAGCAGATACAGAGGTCCTTATCCTCTAATTTATGAGAAGATAAAAGTCTCAAGCTTAGAGGAGCTCTTTAAAAATTATCAGAGTAGCATTAATAAAGATATTTAAAGAGAAAAGACGTTGAAAGCTGTTCTGAGAATGTCATAAAACATTTATCTTATTGAGTACGCTTTTTACGCTTACTTAATCGATTTACTATACGACATCAACGATATTGATTCATTACAGTCGATGAAGTTAAAAGAAGAATGATAATTTCTCTGCAAGCCTGACTAATAGGTCATGCTTTAACCTTAGTTCCGAGTCCTGTCTAATAGCTTGGGTATGGGCTCTCCTTGAAAGCTATGTCCATGATTTTATTAGATTTTTACTAAATCACGTGAGTTCATGCATACTTATAATTGTTAAAATCATTATTTTAACGGGAACACGATGTATTATAGGAGAAGGATTTGTGCCTATTGTGGAAAGGAATTCTATGCAACAGCCCCTGGCCAGAAATATTGCTCTTATGAATGTAAAAAGAAGGCACAGAAAGAGAGGAGAAGGGAATATCGGAGAAGGAGAATTGAACGAGGTCGTGGCCGTTCTCCTAAGCCTAAGTTGGGAGATAGGTGTATTAGGTGTGGATACGACATATTGTATGCCCTGGAATACAGTCATGAGGTTAATGGCTTTCTCTGTGCTAACTGCCATAGACTCATTCACCAGGGAGGTAGGAGAAGAATGAGCGACGCTATGGCTATGGGGTGGGGCTATCCTGTAAGACTACTTGGAGCGTTGTATGATCCGGGATTTCCCTATGAGCCGGAGAGGTGCTACTTATGTAAGCAGCCGATAACACCCGCCGTTTGGGAAAGGCATCATATGATACCTAGGTCGGCGAGTCGCAGAGATATTCGTTTAGATAGCAGAAATATCGTGATCGTATGCGCTAACTGCCACAGGATACTGACAAGAGCTAACGATGTGATAAGGGAGTGCTTCAATGAATTCCGGAACTCGAGGTTGGATCCTCGTTACCACTACTACACGACGCTCGATCAATACGAGGTAGCTGGAGATCTCGAGGTCATAAGAGCCTTCTATCAATTTCTAAGGGAGAAATGGAATGAAATACTGAGCCAGTTAAGACAGCCTATGGATGATAATTGAAGTTGAATATGATGGGCTTTCATTAAGTTATTCAGAATGCTTATATCATATACGAGTTCTTTCTTTAAAAGGGGCATAGATGGAACTTGAAAGATTCATTGGCGAGATTACATCTCTTGGTTTCCCTACGAAGCCTATTCTAGACTTTATTAGGATACTCTATACGGCTAGGGAATTACCCTATGAAAGAGAGGTTAAGATTTCGCGACAACCGCCTTATCCTACTGAAACTCTCTTTGAGGTTGAGGATTGGATAGTGAAGTTATTATGTAAGTATGATCTCATTCCTAGTGGTATAAGTGAGACGACCAGTTATGGGGAAGTTGCAAATGTCAGATACTATAGGCTTACTAAGGAAGGCCTTCAATTAGGCTCACAGATTTTTCAGAAATACCTACAAGATGTAATTGGTAGGTTAGTAGACGTGTTAGGTAGGTACCCTCAAAAACTCATTAGGATCATTGCTCTAAGTGCTATAAGCCCAAGAGATGGAAGGGCCACATGGTTAACCATCAAAGTAAACGGCTTAAATTTAGATACCGCCTTCTCCAGGATCACTTCAGAATTTGAGATGTTAATGATGAGGCCTGAAGAGCTGATTAGAGCGTATAGGGATTCTAAGAGGGCTTATGGAGACTTAAGACTTGTCTTCGAGAGGCTAAGAAAGGCTAGAGCTAAGATGTATGAGCCGCAGGTTTATGACATGTTCATATCAAAGGTCTTAGTGGAATACAATGGTAAGGTGCACGAGAGGACATTAAGCCTAATGAAGGAACTATCCGCTCTAGGATTAGCTAGAAAAGTTCAGGTATATACCAGTAAGGGAGAGTACATCTGGGATGAGTATAGAGCTCCACCAGAGATAGCATATGCCCTAGAAGAATATTCAGCTAATGTCGACCTTAGTGAGGTTAGGAAGATGTTCTTAGCTGTTGAGCTAATAATGAGAGCTTTAAGTGAGAAAGTGACTAAG
>QMXA01000021.1 GCA_003661905.1 Thermoprotei archaeon
ATTTACTAATTCTTTGGCTTCTTGATATATTACCTCCTTACTTCGCGATCTTGCAGGTCCAAAGATTGCTGGAACAGTACAATATCCACATCCAGGAGGTATTTGAATAGGACAGAGGATTCTCTTCTCTAGAGGACCAGTAGTACAGATATTGCACTTAATACATTGCTTATTCGAGATAGTTACAATCGTTGGCCTTCTCAACTTACTCCAACCACTTACAACTTCTACATAAACTCTAGCAGCCCAATACAACTCATATCTAGTTATTGAGTCTACATCAGGTTTGTACATTGATAGTTCATGTCTGGTAAGCCACTTCCTAGATCCATTGAATATTATTCTTGAGTTTTCGCGATAAGCTATTCCCTTTATATCTCTTACCAATTCACTTATTGCTCTATTCTCAAATACTCCTTTCTTTACTAAATCTTCTAATGTTTTTTCAGCTTCACCATAGACTACGAGATTGTAGCCCATTCTAAGTAGTTTTTCATATTCAACAGCTATTGGACCGCCGATTATTGAGATTGTTTTTCTCTTACTATATTTACTCCATAATTTCAGAATTCTAAGAGAAGCTTTTATGTCACTACTCATTGCACTGACCATTAATGTGGAGAAATACCTCAAGATATTGGGTCTTTTCACCACATCTTCGAATGTATATAATTCTGCTTCAATACTATATCTTTTCAATATGCTTAATATGAGTCTAGGCCCTGGCCCAATCACATCTATTGTTGAGTATCTTTTCCCGGAGCCTCTTGCTAAACAATCCACAAGTACTACATTCATTAGAATAGACCCATATAGTGATGGAATATATTTTATGATGTAAGTTCTCTCAATGCTTCTTCTATTTTTGCCTTTGCTCTACTTACTTTATCCTTCAGTTCTGAGATTTTTCTCTCAAGTTTTGAGACTTTCTTCCTGAGCTCTTCAAGTTCTGGAGGTGGTGTTGGTTTACCTATAAGTATTGCTGGCAATTCTATATTCTCTCCTCTAACCAATTTTTCATAAGTCTCTTTAACTAATTTCCCAGCTTCTGTTTCAGCACTTAGATGTCTTCTTATAGTTGCTTCAGTTCTTCCAAGTTCTTCAGCAATTCTAGAAATGGGTAAACCAGCCTTTTCTCTTGCTAATGCTCCTGCAGCAACAACTAAGGAGTCTAACCATGTCAATCTGTCTTCAGCACTCTTAATGCGTTCAATAACGTCTGCTCTAAATAATGTACCAAGTATTAGGGCTAATTCTAATTTCTTAATAGCCTCTTTACCTAGTGGTCTTACAGGAACTTCAGCTGCATTAACAATAACTATTGACATCTTCACACCCAATTAATAGTTATAATTGAAACAGGCTAATATATGTTTCATTATTAGGGGCAGAAACTTTAGACTGTAGCTTTCTATACCTCCTTATATCATTTTGTTCTGGGCGATATGTTTTTAATGTGACGTGCTAATGCCTTTCATAAGCGTGCGGGCGATAGGAGCCGCGCTCCAAGCCCCGCAGGGCATGATCTGGATGGGGGCCCTATGCCGCTGGGCTCGACAGCCACTCATGATCCTATGGGATGAACCGTGAAGGCAAGCCTTCTGGGCGAGGTGGAGCCTATGAAACCGTATCGCGATGAAACAAAAATATATGAAGTGATACGGTTGGAGGAAACGGTTGTAGATATTACAAACTATAGATTTACTAATTCACGGCTTGTAACTCATTTCCTTTCTAACATATTTATATGTAGTCATAATTATGATGCATATAGTCAGCGATGATATTAGTGATAATAGCCCGACAGGCATAGTCCATATCTCATCCTCTATATCTATGGAGTGTAGCATTAGTGAACCTATTGCATTTATAGTTCCATGCATTATTGATGGGTATATAATGCTTTTGCTCAATATTCTAAGCACTATGAGAATATAACTCCATACGATACAAATAGCTATAAACATTGATATATCCATTACATCTCTGTGATGTGAGTAGTTGTATCCCTAGGAACAATATTAAAGGTGCATGCCGCAATGCCCATATGAATCCTATAGTTATTGATGTTTTAGTAAGACCTAACTTACCTATTAGCTCATCTAGTAGAAAGCCTCTTCATCCGATTTCTTTACCAATAGCTGCTAATGCATTTATAGTTACGCCAGCTATAGCTATTAACGCTAATATCATTATTAAAGCTATGTTAGGATCCATAAATTGTAGCAATTTTGTTTTCACTAAAATAACTACTACAGGATTGTCTATCTTCATTCTCAGTATTAATGCGTATAGAACGCCTATACCATAGATACAATATGGTATTATTAAGGCAATGGGTATGTATTTTAATAAACCAAGCCTTAGTCCATGACTCTTTAGTCCATTAATAATACCTTTCTTACTAATTAAATAATTATTACTACAGTAATAAATGGTGTATACATTCTAATGATCATTATTAACTGAGCTGTTATTGATGTCAAGGTGATATTGCTTATAACTATGTACAGATCTATAAGGTATGCTAACAAAAATGACATTACAATGAATATAGGTATTCCATGAGTTTTAACCATTTACCTTATTTTCACAAAATACTTGTCAATTTTATAAATTCAATATTTTGGCTCTATTTCAGTGTAAAATAATTACTCTGAGTTCTAATTTCATCAAAGACCTAATGATTTTGGTTCCATTACATAGAGATCTCTATCTAATTAAATCAAGCTCTAGGAAGCTAAGTTTTTCTTCTTCTCTTATTATACTAAGTTATAGTGAATCTCCATGTCTAATGAACTAGAGCTTGAATTCCTAGGCAGCTATCGTGTTTTAGGACTCGGTGAGAAGAGATGGAAATTCAGGGTAAAGAATTCTAATATATACATAAATGTTTCAGCTCCTACGTTTGAGGAAGCAGTTAAGAAAGCTATAAGAATTGCTCGTAAAATTAGGAAAAAAGGTTAATTCATGCTCTAGCTTATGAAAATATCTCTATAAGTTTCATAATCGCTTTCCATCGCTCATCAATTCTTTGTTCTATTTTCATTATATCCTCATCCTTCAAATGCCTAAATCTTCCTTGACTAAGCAAGTACTCACGTATGGGTTTTCTCTTATTTTTATCTCTATATGGCATACTTGGTGGTGATATTCTCATCTTTCCTTCATAGTATTCCCATAATATCCATGCACCAGTTTCAACAGCTAATCTAGCCATTTTTACAGTTTCAGAGCTGTCAAATCTCCAACCAGTGGGGCAAGGACTATGTAGATGTATGAATTTAAAGCCCTTTATTTCTGAAGCTCGTTTCAATTTCTCTATAAAATCAAGTACATATCCAATACTAGCTGTTGCTACATAGGGTACTCTATGCATGAGCATTAATAGTGCTAAGTCTTTGGTCTCTTCTGTTTTTCCTATTATTGGACTAGTAGTGGTTCTGGCCTTCCATGGTGTTGTACCACTTGCCTGTATCCCTGTATTCATATATGCTTCATTATCACTGACTATGACTAATATATTTTCATTTCTTATAGCAGCACCACTAAGAGTTGCAAAACCAATATCAGCAGCTGCACCATCACCTAGCCAAGCGACAACAATAGCATCTTTATTTCGAATCTCCATAGCTGATGAAATTCCAGAAGCTACAGCAGCAGCAGAAGCAAAGGGGACGTGCAGAAATGGCATGTTCAAAGAAGCTTTTGGATGTATACCTGCAATAATAGACGTACACCCAGCAGGCACTACTAATATAGCTCTATCTCCAAGAGCCATACTAACTGATTTAAGCCCTATTAAATGAGGACAGCCCTGACATGCAGGATTCCCGGGCATTACCCATTTCTTCCTAGGGAGTTCATCTATTCTAATAGGCATAGTTAACACCTCATTAAACTATAGCATTCTCTCAAGTCATCATAGTTAAAAATCAAAACTCTGATCAAATACATGTATATTCACCTAACTGAAGCACCAAGTAAAGAGAGGAATTTAGTCCATAATAAGCTTGTATCTCAGATAAATATGTATAAACATCTTTAAACAGGATAGTGTGAAAAACATTATTACTAATACTCATTACCCAATATTAATAGCTATAAGTACCTACTATGCCATTAATTATACTAGGGCTGTTAACTCTATGATAAGGTATTTAAATGGGCCTCAGAAGCGCCCGGCTGAATCCTCATTACTCAGTAACGTCGTAGCTCTTCATAGGCCCTCTATTTATAGTTCCTCCCGGATTTTATTCCTCACTTCTTACTTCTAATTTTCTTAGGCTTTGTTGGTCGTAGATCAACATCGTATACATTCTCTATCTCCTTCCTTACATTTTCCTCTAAGTGTTCAAATTCATAATCTTCACTAATATCAATTAGCCTTTTCTCAGCAATATATCGCTTAATTAATGCAAGGTCTAACTCTTCTAGTTTAAATGGTTCTGACGTATCAATACCCTTTGAACGAAGCCAGCTTATAAAATCCTCAAGAAGTCCTGCATTTATAATGAGTTCTATAAGCTCTTGAACTGATGACATATTACAGAACCTCCAACTTTCCAATTAGTACAGGGCACAGTACCTATTTTTCTTTTTGCATTACTACATAGCACTGGGAGTTAGAAATTTCGGAGAAAGTAATTGTTATAACAGGTGTGCCCGGAGTTGGGAAAAGTGTAGTTGCTAAGCAAGTAGCTAGGATACTAAATGCGAAATACGTAGACTTATCGGAATACGTTATTGAACATAAATTATATGTGGAATATGATAGTGAAATTAATAGTTACATAATAGATGAGGATAGAGTAAAAGAAGCAATAAGAGCTCTAGCTAAGAAGTACAGAAAAGTAGTTCTAAGCAGTCATTACGGTGAAATAACTCCGAAAGATCTTGTTGAAAAAATCATAGTATTAAGAATAGACCCTGAAGAATTAGAGAAAAGACTTAAACAAAGAGGTTGGTCAAGAATTAAAATACTTGAGAATATAGTTGCGGAGATACTATCCGTCTGTACTGCTAACGCCATAAAGGAGCATGGAGTAAGCAAAGTTGTTGAAATAGATGCAACAAATAAAAGCATTGAAACAATAATTCGTGAGATCATGATGGCTTTAGAAAACAAATTACCAATAGGACCTAGAATAGATTGGTTTGAGCGTAAATCTTTAGAAATCATAGAGAAATACCTTAAAGAACTTGAAGAACTTGAAAAGAACTATGTAGTGTATTAACTACATTATAAACTTACACCCATTAACTTCCTCACTTCATCTACTACATAAATTACTAATGGTACTATGAAGATTAGTGGAAGAATAAATAATGGCAATGGCATGGTATCAAACAGAATTGATAGTGGAGGTACATATAGGACCATTAATTGCAGTGCCGCGGATAATAGTACAGCAGGTACTATCCACTTATTGAATCTCAATCTCCACTGTGGTAATCGTTCACTACGTGATGCGAAAGCTCTTCCAAATTCCGAAAAAGCAATAGCTGTGAAAGCTGCTGTCCTAGCTATCTTAACATCAAGTCTTATTAGAAATGTGTAAATTAGTAATACCAATAATCCGAGTAGGGATCCCATAGCTATGTAGTACATTATCTTTCTATTTGTTATTAAAGCAGTTCTTCTACCACGGGGAGGAACTTCCATTACTCCTGGTTCTGGTGGTTCTAGTCCTAGCGCTAGTGCTGGAAATGCATCTGTCGTTATATTTATCCACAGTAATTGCGGTGCTGTAAGTGCTGCTGGTAACCCTAGCAATTCTGATCCAAAGATAGTAGCTACTTCTCCCAAGTTACATGTTAGTAAATAGTTTATTGGTTTCTTTAAGTTTTCATATATGACTCTACCTTCCTTTACAGCTTCAACTATAGTTGCGAAGTTATCATCTAGTAGAATTAATTGTGCCGCTTCTTTAGCTACATCAGTACCTCTAATACCCATGGCAACACCTATATCAGCTAGTTTAAGTGCTGGAGCATCATTAACACCATCACCAGTCATCGCAACAACATAACCACGTCTTTTCAATGCTTTCACTATGCGTGCTTTATGTTCAGGTGTGACTCTAGCAAATATAGTTACTTTATCGATTATCTTTTCAAGTTCGCTATCACTCATTGAATCTAGTTCACGACCTTCAATTACTAAACTTCCATCTAAATCCATTCCTACCATCTTTGCTACAGCTATGGCTGTGAGTTTATGATCCCCCGTCACCATCATTACCTTTATACCAGCTTTTCTAGCTGTTTCAATGGACTCCTTAACATTTTCTCTTGGTGGATCTATTATGCCCATTACTGTTAATAATGTTAAGTTACTTTCTAACTCCTTATCTGAGCTAGGTATTGAATCAAGGATTTTTTGCGCTACAGCAAGTGTTCTATAACCTTGAGATGCTAGCTCCTCTATAACTTTCAATACCTTAGCTCTCAACCCGGTGGTTAAGGGCTCTATATCACCTTTGAGATTCATAATAGTTGAGCAATGATCGAGTATTATCTCAGGAGCTCCACTTGAAACAACTATAGTTTCTTTTCCTAACTCATGTATAGTGGTTTTTCTTTTTCTAAATCTATCAAAAGGTATTATTCTTACAATTCTTAAAGACCTTCGTGCTTTCTCAATACCCTTAGTACCTAGAACTTTGTAAGCAAGCACTAATACAGCTGCTTCTGTGGGTGATCCCTTAGCGATCCATGAACCATTAACTCTCTCTATAGAAACATCTACTGAAGTATGTGCAGCTAGCAATTCAGCAAATTGTCTCAGTATTTCTCCCTCTTCTCTCTCAATATTGATTATTTTGCCTCTAGGTTCATATCCCACACCCTCAACTTCGAAATACTTATCATATATCCATAATTTTCTAACGGTCATTTCCCCCTTAGTGATTGTACCTGTCTTATCACTACAAATAACATTACAAGCACCTAGAGTTTCTACAGCTGCTAACCTCTTCACAAGCGCTTTTCTCTTAGCCATTCTCCAAGCCCCAAGAGCTAAGACTATCGTTGCTATTGCTGGTAAGCCTTCAGGTACTGCAGCAACAGCTAAAGCTATTGCTAGTAGTAATGAATCTACTATGGGTTCACTTCTAATCACTATTGACAAGATAAACACTATTGAACAAATAGCTATTAGTATTACTCCAATACGTTTTCCAAACTTATCAAGCTCTTTCTCGAGTATTGTCTTTTCTTCAGATACTTCTTGTACTTGACGAGCAATTTTACCTAGCTCAGTTTTCATACCTGTTGCAACAACGATTGCTTTACCTCTTCCCCTAACTATATAAGTACCCATAAACACCATGTTCTTTCTATCAGCTACAGATGTATTTAGTGGAAGAATAGTCTCTGCATTTTTCTCAACAGGTATTGATTCACCTGTAAGGGGTGATTCATCAACTTCAAGATTATTAGCTTCTATTAACCTTGCATCAGCAGGGACTTTATCGCCCTCTCTAAGAACTATTATATCTCCAGGAACAAGATATTTTGCAGCTATTTCTTTAACTGAATTATCTCTAATAACTCTAGACATAGGGCTTGCTAATTCTTGGAGTTTTTCAACCGTTTTTTCAGCTCTATACTCCTGTACAAATCCCATAACGCCCATAAGCATTACTATAGCTAGAATAACTGAAGCATCTATTACCTCGCCCAGGAATAATGCGACAATAGATGCGATTATGAGTATAAGTATTAGAAAACTCATGAATTGCTTAATCAACATAGTAATTATTGACTTCTTTCTTTTCTCTAGCTCGTTGAATCCATAAACTCTTAATCTATTCTCAGCTTCTACACTACTAAGACCTTGGAGGGATGATCCTAACTCATGTAGTACTTCTTCAATCTCCATAGAGTGCCAAGGTTTATTAGACATTACCTGCTAGCCTACAATAGCAAAATTAAGTGAAAGCTAATATTTTTTCCATAACCGAATTCTACGAGATTCTAATTATGACTAATTACTGAATTAAAGTGCACCATAAGCTTATTCACTTGAACCCAGTTAGGCGAGGAGAAGCAGGTTTATTTAGAATTACCTTAGGTATATTCAAGTGAAGGGTGGTTTCTGTGAATGGTGGTGCAAAACGATTAGCACTATTTGCTCTCTCCTTAACATTATTAGCAATCATAGTTTGTCCACTAGCTCTTCAAGCCCCATTAGCACTAATCCCCAAAGATATGCAAAAAGAGATAGCTAATCCTACTAACATATTCGTACATCCAGGAATATTAACAGGTGAAGTATTTAGGAAGCCAAGAGCTCCCCAAGAATTCTTAGATGCAATGGATAAGCTTTACCAAGTACTAAAAGAACATGGTGTTGAGCCACTATCATTGACAAAAGGCATGAGTAGAGTATTGATTGTTGCAACACCTACAACAAATGTGAAATCTATAGCAAAATCTGTTCGCGGAATCATATCTACGATAAACACTGGTTTATATCTAATAACATATGCATGGATAGATGAGGAATCAATTTCCAAATTATCTAGAATTCCTGGGATAATAGCAATACTACCTGATGAAAGAATAGATATTCAAATACTAGCTGAAGCTAAAACACTAGCTAAGGCTAAGGAGAGTGTTACCGAAGCTAGTGGAGTCTCAAAACCTGGAAAAGAACCAGAGATGTTTGTTGCTACAGAAATAATAGAGGCTACAAAAGTATGGCAAGAATATGGAGTCTTTGGAGAGGATGTAAAAATAGCCATAGTAGATACAGGTGTTGATTATGCACATCCAGATCTAGGTTTAGGTGTAATAGCAAGAGATGAGAATGGAGTACCACTAATATTAGATGCAGATACATTAGGGCTTGTACTTACACCCATAACAACAGTAAAGAATGAAACAACGAAGACTATACAAATAACAGAGCCTGTATTAATATTTGACCCAACAGGTTATGCATACAAACTCCCTGTAGGATTCGTGTTCTACTATGACTTCTATAC
>QMXA01000022.1 GCA_003661905.1 Thermoprotei archaeon
CTATTTAGATATGGTTATTGAAAAAGCTAAAGGCAAGAGGAGAAACAGTATCCCATCATTTAAGCCGCAGAGTGGAAATGATAAATTAGCAGAGTTGAAGAGAGAAAAAGATAGGGACATACCCAAAGATGTGAAAGAGCAATTATATGAGATGTGTTACTACATGGCTTATCGTGCTGCTGCATTAGTTGCTGATAAAGCTCTGGAAGAGATGTTGAGGAAGTTGAATGAAGCTGGTCTATTGATTAGGGGTAAGGCAATTAAAGTGGGTATCCCTCATGCAACTAGCGAACTTGATAAGAAGAGCAATGAAGTTTAATGGTGTTGTAACTGCTTATGTCTATGGAGATTTTGGCCATGGTAAAACTAGCTATGCTCTATGGACTGCTTATGAAGTTCTAGGTGATTGGGGCAAGGTCCTGAAATACCTCTTTTTCGATCCTAGAGAAGCTGTTAGGGTTATGGGCAGAGCTATCTATGATGGTGTTAGATTACCTATTATAATTATGGATGATGCTGGTCTTTGGCTAGATAGATTAACTTGGTGGGAGAGAGATAAAGTAGCTTTCATGGAGTTCTTCAACTTAATAAGATCTGTAGCTGCGGGCATTATATTCACAACACCATCTGAGGATCTCCCCAAGGCAATTCTTAAGAAATCATTTTTCAGAATAGCTGTATCACCAGTATCTAGAGATAGAGTAGTTGAGATAGTTGGTGTTAATGGCTATGAATCTCTACTAAATCTAGCTAAGAAATATGGATTAGCTAAGGAGTTCTGCATAGCTACAGGTTATAGATTGAAAACACTGCCATCATTCATGAACATAGTTCGTAAAGAGTTCTATGATGTTTACCCACTGCAGTACCCAATATATAGAGAATATGAAGTTAAGAGACGTGAGGCATTGAAGCAATATTTCGAAAAATGGCGCTCTGTAGTTGAGGGATCTAAGCTAGTGAATAAAGATGATGTAATAGCACTGATTAAAGAACTCATAATCAAGGGGAGACCAAAGAGTGAAATAGTTAAGGAGTTGAGGAAATTAGGAGTACCAAGATCAACAGCTTACTACTGGATTAAGAAATATGTAGAGAACTAATTTCCACACTAATTAGTTAGTGAGTTAGAGAGGCAATGCTTCGATAATGCTTCTATGTTTCCACAGTGTTTTTGTGGATCTCTTTCCACAGTTATAAAATGTATATCTCTGTGAAGGTGTGGTAAATATGGGTGTGGAACAAATGGTTTTCTACCGTGTGAAGAAGGTTAGAGGCAAATACTACTTAATTAAGGAATGGTACGATCCAGAGACAAAGAAAAGACACAGCAAATCACTAGGGCCATGTGAAGCTATTGAGAAGCTCATAAAGTGGTGCGGGGGGTGGGATTTGAACCCACGCAGGCCTTCGCCAGCGGATCTTAAGTCCGCCCCCTTTGACCTAGCTCGGGCACCCCCGCATATTCGCTACAGTTATAGTTGCTCTCAGTCTTAAAAATCTCTTTAGTAATCAGATTATTACTAGCTTCTTTACATATTTAGTTAAGAGTTTTATAAGTGGAATTGGGAGTATGCTGGTATATGGTGAAAGAGGTGAAGAGATTAGTATTCAGGTTAAGTTATGCTGATAAAATATTGACGGGTAAGAAAATAACGACTATAAGGCTAAAACCCATAGTAAAGGAAGGCGAGATCATTGAAATATATGTAGGTCATGCAAGAGTTGGAAGAGCCATTGTAAAGAGTGTAAAGCCTAAGAAACTCTCTGAACTAAGTATTGAAGATGCTATGAGAGATGGGTTCTCTTCAATTAATGACTTGAAAAAGGAGCTTGAGAAAATCTACGGTAGAAAAGCATTATTATCTAACCCCACACTCTATATAATTGAATTCTCACTATTATAGTCATTACTTTCCCTCTTCGGGTGCTGTAGGAAATAGCGGTATCGTACATATGAATTTCCAAACACCATCACCCACATTTCTATAACTATGTAGAACATTAGGAGGAATGAATACAGCCATTCCAGCTCTAACCATATGCTCTTCTTCATCCATAGTTATGAGTCCTTCACCTTCAAGAACAAATATTTCATGCTCCCAGGGATGCTTATGTCTGGGTATGTAACCTTCAGGCTCTATTTCAAAAATCCTCATAATATATGTTATAGCACCATCATCTTTAGAAATAAGTACTCTAATCCAAGTCTTATGTGCATTGGTAACTGGTACTCTCGGAACTTGAGTATAATGAATAATCTTTCCTACCAAAATCTCACCTCTACTGTGTACATAAGTCATATTTTAAATATACTTCTAGCTTTTAACAAACATTTCTTAAGAATAGAAGACTAATAACTAGGATTTCAGTATTCAAGTACATTATATTTACGAATTCCAATAATCATAGAAATTTCATAATTCTTAATTAAATATTGCGCAGCTTTCTAGCTATCAGTTCTCCAAGCTCTATTAGTGTTATTCGTTCTTCTTGAAGCTCTATTAATCCCCAATCACTTAATTTCACTACTATGTCTTCTAAACAATCATTGCATAGTAATAAATTACGAACATCATTAATAGCTATGGGGTAGCTGATGTTGTGAATCTTAAGGTTATATAAAGCTTGTAAAAATCCTAAGTAAACAACATGATACTCACGATGTCTCGCTGTAATTCGTTTAGTAAGGAAGGTTATTAACTATAATTCTAAAATAATATGCGTAGAAGAACTCCGAATGACCGAAGAAACCGGGTCTGAAATATGATGAAGGGTCGGCGTCAGGGACGGTGGTAGTATTTTGGATACCCATAGCTTGTGGAAGGACATTATTAGCTATGTAGAGAAACTTGCAGAGTATGGAGAGGTAATTGCAGGCTCAAAGAAAGATTATGAAATCGCAAAAACAATTAGAGATGACCTAAGAGATCAAGGCCTAAATGCTCGACTCATACCTCTTCAGGTCATGGAATGGATACCTGGAAGAGGAATTATCGATATTGGTGGTAAGGAGATAGATCTAACAATTCAACCATATGTGCAAAATGCATATGTTGAAGCACCATTAGTTTATATAGATACGAATAATGTTGATAAATCTTGTGCAACTATAGAAGATTCTATCATCATAACAGACCTACCTCCCGATGTTGATGATATTAATACGGCTCAGCTTCATTTATCTGAATGTGGCGCCCTTGGAGTCATATTTATAGATCGTATGGAGTGTAGAAGAAGAATTGTTTGCACAGGTATATGGAGTCCTTTAAAGGGCGTGGGTAAACCTCCTTCAATTCCAGTTCTTCAAGTACCTAAATCCAAAGGAAAGGAAATTCTTAGATACTGGGGCTCAAAAACATACTTAGTAGTTGAGGGGTGTAAAACAGGTGAAAGTACTGGGTATATTGTTGAGGCAGAAATTCCATCCAGATATGAAGATTCTGAATGTATATTAATAACTTCACATCATGATCACTGGCTCTCGGGTATAGCTGATAACTTAGTTGGAGTTTCTATGACCATGTCTATATCTAAACTCCTCATTACTAGGTCTCAAACACCTAAGCATTGTGTGAAAATTGTTATATTTACAGCTGAAGAGAGTGGTGCGCCCAATTATAGCTCATGGTATTGGATTTATGGATCTAGAAAATATGCTGAGGAGAATTACAGCTACATAGGTGCTGTAATTAATTTTGATACCATAGCTAGAGGAGATAGAGTAACTATATCGGCTACACCTGATTTAGCTCATCTAATGAGCATTAAAGCTGCGAATCTAGGTATAGAAGTTAACACTGAGTTTGATCAGCCAATATTTGACAGTTTTAGCTTTACAATGCATGGTATTTCTGCAGCTACCCTAAATACATTTCATGAGTTTTTATCAAGCGGTATCTATCATAGTTCACTAGATACTATAGATATTTTGAACAGAGATACTGTGATTAAAGCCGTAGCTCTATGCATAAGTACTGTAGAGCAACTAGCTTTATCTAATGATATATATGGAGTTCTCAATCCCAAGAAGTGGTCAGAATATGTATTAGAGAATCTACATAAGGTAAATGCACCACTAGAGCTTATAGATTCTCTCTACAGAGTTCATAGATATTTAGAAATAGCTAAGGAATCCGAAGATATTAAAGCGTTAATGCATTCTTTAATATCTGAATTAATAAAGCCTATAATGTGGAATGGATATAGGCATCTAGGAAATAGAGAGGAAATATTAATTGCTCCTTGGATTATTGCGAGTATGAAAAATATGTGGTATGAAGTTGTTTTTGAAGGCTTAGTAGAGCCTCCGGCGAATATTGATCCTAAAAAATACGCTGCTTTAAAGAGTCAAATTGTTGCTAAGAGAATTAATGAATTCATTGAACGATCATTGCTTAAAAGCTCCCGTAAGTAATTAAAAATACTTTATTTAAGTTATATACCGTGGTTACATTGATTACTTCTCTTTACTTATAGTCCCTAATTCAACAAGTCCATACTCAGCTAGTCTAGTAACTATGTTAACGAACACTTCTTTGAGCTGATCCTTGGGTATTCCAAGTTCTGAACTAGCTCTATCAACTAACTCACTTATACTTCTACCATCACACATTCTCCAAATATAGAAAGCAGCTGGCGACAATGCGTAGAGTTCTTCTCCTATAGCTATTATGTAATCTTCACCCTCTACTCCTAGCACATCTCCTTTTTTTACAGGTCTAGATCCGAGATTAACTTCAATACTGCTCATTTTCTTCTACCCCTAAATGGTCTTCTGCTTCTTCTACTTGGGAATGATTTTGAACGCGGTCTGTATTCGCCTTCAAATGTTGGTTCGCTTTCAGGTATGTCACTGCTCGGTGGAAAAGACTCATCACTTACCTCTTTTATTTCTGTTCTTGAACCAGCGTTGAGCTGAACTTTTCCTTTAAATACTGTGACCCAAGCTCCCTCGATTGTGAAAACTCTACCTTCACTTAACTTGCCAACAGCTCTACCCCATAGAGTTAATTTTACTCTTCCAGTTCCATCTCCAACAACAGCTTCACTCAATGTTCTCATGCCGGCTCTAGTCTGAATAACCTTGGGCTGATTTACTTCAAGAACTCTTACCTTTATTGAGACGTTTTCCATTCCTGGTCTGAGATCTTTTACTTGTACTTTATCCTTAGATACATACATTTTACGATTTCAACTCCTACTTTCTGCAAGTAGTGGCTCGTTACTAAACTATTTAAGCGTCTATGCAGATATGGAGAGCTGCTTTTAGAGTCTTTACTAGGAATAGCAATGAGTTGGTGATTCCTGTGAATTATGAGGAACTTAGGAGAAAGGCCTCAGAAAAGCTAAGGATAATATCTGAAGAAATTAAGATTAAGCCCGAAGCTCAATGTCTATTAAGGAGTTCAAAAGAAGTTCGTGAATTACTTAGAAGAATTAAAGGTAAGGATATAGAGCTAAGGGGCAGAACGCTTGAAAACATAGCTAAAGTCTTACTGTTCGTTCCCGATCCAACATACACATCAACGACACTTAGTCTCTTACTATTTCTAGCAAGTAGAATCTCTAAGAGAGCTGAGATGGGATTCATTGGACTAGCTGATCTTCGTTCTTATTACTGGGATTTAATGAATAAACTTAAAACAGAATTTCGAGACTTCGTATCGATACTCTAAGTAGAAGCACTAAATTAGGGCTTTAGCTACTCAACATTATCAGAGATCTGAGGTGAAGTCATTAGTGAGTAATAGAGGTATGCAAAAAATACTAGAAATGCCATCGTTATTTGTAAAGGAACTTGAGAGACCATTTGTTGGTAGATATGAAGAAGCTAAATTAATAGCTTTAGCTCTTCTTACGCGAGAACACGCCATTCTAATAGGTGAGCCTGGAACAGCTAAAAGCGCAATGATAAGAAGAGCTGCGCAATTAGTGGGAGCCAGGTTCTTTTCATATTTAATGACAAAATTCACTGAGCCCTCAGAGCTCTTTGGTCCTTTAGACATAAATGCTCTAAAAGAGGGTCGTTATGTAAGGATAACTAAAGGAAAGCTTCCAGAAGCCGATATAGTATTCCTAGATGAAATATTCAAAGCTAGTAGCGCTATCTTAAACGCTCTTCTTAGTATTCTTAATGAAAGGGTGTTTTTTGATGGATATACTGAAATAGTAGTACCACTTTGGAGCTTATTTTCAGCTACAAATGAAGTGCCCGAAGATCCCGAGTTAGAGGCACTATATGATAGGATTCTATTAAGGCAATATGTCAGGCCCTTAAGTGACAACATGTGGAAAGATCTTCTTGAAGCTGCTTGGGCCATTGAAATAGGTAAGGTAGGAGTACCACAACCTGTAATGACACTCGAAGAGTTAAAGAGACTATATGATCTAGTGCTCCAAGTTGATTTATCACCTATAAAAAGTAAGTTGCTTAAGTTATTTGCAGTTCTCGAAAGCAAAGGTATACACTTAACTGATAGAAGAAAAGCTAAATGCCTTAAAGCGGTAGCAGCACACGCCATTCTTAATGGTAGGCTCAAAGCCGTAGAAGAGGACTTAATAGTGATTAAGAACATAGCCCCTCATGATATAGAGGAGTTTGAAAAAGTTTCAATAATCTTGTCTGAAGAATTAAAGACTCCTTACAAATATCTAAGAGAACTTGAGGAGATAAAGGCAAGTGTACGTGAAATAGAGAACTATATAGCTTCATTCCCACGTATAGATTCTAGGTTCATAGTCTATAGACTTACGGAAATATATAGAGATCTTGAAACTACGAGAGAGAGGGTCTTAGCAATGGTGTCAGAAAGTAGTAATGAGCAAGTAGAGAGAGAGGCAACAGATGTCATTGCATTGATAGATAGGGTCATGGGCAGGATTCGTGAGAGGTTGAGTTAAGTGCCAGGAGTGCTTAAGAACATCATCTATGAAGATCCTGTTGTAAAATATAGGGGGGAAAAGGTTATTTCAATATTCAAGAGACTTGAAAGAGGAAGAGTAAATATAGATATGGACTTAGCAACTGATATATACTACGTTTTCTACTTACCATTCCCTGCTTTGAAAAAACCTAATGAGGTATCTGATGAAAGAAATTGGCATTACACAATCATTAAGGAAATGTTAAAGAGTCATGATATAGCTAAGACTAGAGTATATACGGTAGCTAATTCACATTCATCAACAGTTATAGCTGTTAGTTTTATTCAACATTTAATGAGAGAACTAGGCTCTACCGAAAGTTTAGAAAGTGAAGGAGATGGTAAGGAGGATGCAAGACAAATATCTCAAGATATATCTTCAGAAGAGCTTGGTAAAGCAGTACAAAAAGCTGCAGAGATGGTTGTAGAGGAAAGTAAAGTAGTATCAAAACTTGAGAAGTTATCTATGGGGAAATTAGCTGGTAGGGGATCTCATTTAGATTTTGAACAGAGCTCTGAGGAAGTACTAAAACTTGCTAGATCTATCGATGTAAGAAAATTACTTCAATTACTTGAGAAATTACCAAGACTGGGTGCTGAAGCTAAGAAAAGAAAGGAAGAGTTCGTTAAGGGAGAGTTGGATGGTTATGAACTAGGTTCGAATGTAGAGAAATTAGTACCTACAGAATTAGCATATCCTGATCTATACCTTTACGCAAAATTTGCTGAGGGAAGATTGCTAAGCTACAAAAAAGTTCTTCCAATGTCTATAGGTCCTCTTTATGTTCTCCTCGATAAATCAGGCTCTATGGAAGGAACTAAGATACTTTGGGCTAAGGCAACTGCCTTAGCTCTATTTATGAGAGCACGAGCTGAAAAGAGACCATTCTACATAAGATTCTTTGATTCAACTCCTTATTCACTTGCCAAAGTATCTATGAAGACAAAACCTTCAGAGATACTCAGGCTCATGGAGTATATAGCTAGAGTCAAGAGTGGTGGTGGTACTGATATAACAAGAGCCGTAATCTCTGCATGTGATGATATAGAAGGTTATAGAGCTAAGGGTGCTAGTGACATAGTGTTGGTAACCGATGGAGAGGACAGAGTATCTGATGCTATAATAAAACGCATGCTCAAAAGAGCTTCTGCTAAATTAGTAACAGTTATGATTAGAGGCGATAATTCTGATTTAAGAAGACTTAGTTCTAAGTATTTTAGAGTTATACAATTATCAAGCAAAGAAATACTCCAAGTAGTTGAATTTTAATAAGCTTTAATCTATAATAAATAATGGCTCGCATAACAGGTCCGAAGTCTCGAACCTGAATGAATGTGGGAGGACCTCCTAGTAAGGTAATGAATGATGTAGAAGAGCCGACCTGATATATGATGAACATTCTCCTTACTGACTAGGTCTAAACTTACATATCTTATGTGAAATTTCTCGAGCCCTACTAGCTCCTCCCTTTAAACTATAAGCATAAACATTCTTTTCTCTAAGTAATTGAGCAAGTGTTAAACTCACATCTCCATGATCACAAATCACTACTATAGTCTTACCTTTCAAATCTTCCTCTTTGATGCTGGAAAGATCAATTGTATGGGGTAATGGCGCTTTTTCTTTTTCACTATCACTTCTCATATCAATCACAATGGCATTATCTGGTATGAAATCTATTTCAAGTGTTTCTTTAGGTAGTAATTCTATAGCGCTTGTTTTTCTCATATCGAATTCTAACATTTCCTTGACACTCTCTTCTATTGCTTCCTTAACACCTGATTTTTCAAATTCTTCAAGGAATAAGGATTCATTAACTCTCGTAGCCGCTATTCCCATCGCAATGGCGCAGTATTCTGTGACTTTTGAAGATTCTTCATATATACCTATTTTTCTTGAAAGTCTAATTATCTCTTCCTTATCCATACCTAGTAGAGGTCTAAGTATTAATGTACTAATTCCTTTCTCACATACTGCAAGGTTCCATACAGTTTGTGATGAAGCTTGCCCTAAACTTTCTCCTGTAAC
>QMXA01000023.1 GCA_003661905.1 Thermoprotei archaeon
CCTGCAACAACACCAGCTATAATTATTATAACAACAATAGCAATAACAGCTGCCTTAGATATTGCCTTAGACAATGACATGTGAACAGGCACCTCCGCTTCTTCTTACGGAGTACCCCTATTTATACATTATACATCTTAATTTCATATTCCATTAGAAAATTATCTGATTTACTCAAGTTACATCTCGTTAATTAATTTGTTGTTTGATTATGGTAATGAATATAGTAAATTATTCTAGATACTATATAGAATAGATTAATGATTTGAATATGTGTTCTTATATTCTTTGACTCATAACATGTTTAATTGCTGATTTAATTCTTTCGTAAGTTCTTTGGATAGACTCTGGCATTACCTTCGTACTTCCGATAACTGGCATGAAGTTCGTGTCTCCAGTCCATCTAGGTACTATATGTACATGTACATGATCCTCAATACCTGCACCTGCTGCCTTACCTATATTCACTCCTATATTAAATCCATCAGGTTTGTACTCATTTCTAATAGATTTAGTTATTATATTTACAGTTTTGATTAAATCAAGTAATTCAGTATCGCTTAGTAATTCTAGTAATGGTACATGCTTCTTAGGAGCTACCATTGTGTGTGCTGTATTATATGGATAGAGATTGAGTATTGCGATACAGTATTTACTCCTATACACAACATAATTCTCTTCATCAATAGGGTTTTTTATAGCACTGCAGAAGATACATTCAGAAACTCTAGTAGCTTTTTCTACATACGTTATCCTCCAAGGAGCCCACAGTATTTTGTAAGGCATCCTATCACCCGAATCTATGGATAATTAAATTATCTATGTAAATAAAGGTTTAAGACTGAAATTAAATTATAGTAGTTATAATTCTAAGAAGTATATTATCTTTTAATGCGAGAAATATGAGGAATCCAAGGAAATAAAGAGCTATATGAGGTATACCCCATGTTGACCATATTCTGGTTACATCCTCTATAGCTCTCTCATTCAATTTCTTCGATAGAACTTCTCTATGCTTAGAAGGATCTTCATTAATATCAAAAGTAGCTCTGAATTTATTTTCCCAAGGTATTTCGAGGAGGAACCAGAACTTTGTATTCAAAATAGTATTAACTCTCAGTGGAAGAGCTGTAAATAAGTACAGAATTCTTAATCTACGTGGTACTCGCTTAAGTTCATTTCTATAAAGTAAAATGTTTATAATAGCAATACCTAAGGATATACCCACCATTATAAATACTGAATATGCTAAAATAACCAGGCTTGGAGGAAGAAGGGAAAATCCAAGAATATCAGGGCATTTAGGCATGAGTAAAGCTATAGATAATAGCGCTAAGAAATCTGCACCACCTATAAGTCCTACATAGGTAAGCAAGAGCGTAGTTAAAGGAGCTATTAGTGAAAACATAATTATTATTACATCGAGAACTCCCAGTAATAACTTGTAAACAGTGAATACAGTGCCAAAAGCTATGAAAGGAACCCATAACCAAGGATTTATTTCTCTGAACTTTAGATCATAATATGTCGCTACTATAAGAACCATGAGAGTTAGTATTATACTACTAATATCCACTACATCCTCCA
This sequence comes from Thermoprotei archaeon, assembly GCA_003661905.1. Taxonomy (GTDB): domain Archaea; phylum Thermoproteota; class Thermoprotei_A; order Sulfolobales; family Ignisphaeraceae; genus B12-G17. Next base: position 1,588 of record QMXA01000023.1, read on the forward strand.
GCATCTCGGACTCCGCTTAATCTCTTCTCTCTCCTAGTACGAATAGTTATGAGTTCATGAATTAATAGATAATTGTTATCTAAACAGTTCATAACATCCCTAATACATGCTATTACTAACTCACGTAGAGTTCATAGACTTTAGTCTCAGCCTTAATACGTCGGTACTTATTTAGTCATTTAGATTACTAGTTCACAGTTTCAACACACTTAATCGTATTGCTCTTAATACTGATTATGACCCGCTCTATTCTGCATCTCTTATTCCTTCATCTGTTATTATGAAGACAGCTTCTCCTTCTGGTAGGTGTGGCGCATCAACTACTCTTGCTATTCTCTTATTACCTCTACTTTTTCTAAGTTGAATTCTTACTCCTGGTGTATGGTATAGAACATGTCCTCCTACAGCTACTGTTGGATCTCCAAAGAATACATCTGGTCTTGCCATAACTTGGTTTGTTATAATTACAGCTACGTTATATATCTCTGCTATTTGCATTAGTTGATGTAGATGTCTATTGAGTTTCTGTTGTCTAATAGCTAAGTTCTCTCTTCCAGGATATTCTGCTCTAAAGTGCCCTGTAACTGAGTCAAGAGCTACTAATCGAATATTCTCCTTGGGTATAAGTGTTCTTAACTCCTCTACTATTGCCATTTGATGATCACTGTTAAGAGCTCTTATGTATAGTATATTTTCCATGACCTGATCAGGATCTAGACCAACAGCTCTTGCCATAGATTCTATTCTCTCCCATCTAAATGTGCCTTCACTATCTATGTATACAGCTCTTGCTGAAAGACCTCCCTTCTCTACTGGTAATTGTACATTCACAACTAGTTGGTGGCATAATTGTGTTTTTCCAGTACCGTATTCTCCAAAGAATTCAGTTATTGTCTTAGTCTCAACACCCCCGCCAAGTAAATTATCTAATGCCTTACTACCTGTCGTTACTTTCCCTATATTCATACGCTCCTTCTTAAGCTCTAGAGCTGTTTTGAATCTTATATCTAGAGCCTCACGAGCTGCTGCTATGAGTTTCTGAGCTGTTGCTAGTGGAATTCCAACTATAGTACTTAGCTCCTGAGCTGTTGCTACAGCTATAGATTCTATGGTTGTATAACCAGCTTCTCTAAGCTTATTAATTATTGTACTACTCACTCCTAACTCTTCAATAGTCCTAGGCTTTTTCTTCTCCATCGTAGCCATAGATACACACCTCCACATTTGCTACTTACCTTAGAGACCTAATTTATACTAGTAGCCCTATACAGGGTACTACTTATTATACTGTATTCTGCATATGCAATGGAGGGAATTACTGTAGTGAGAATACTGCTCATACATGCTGAATCCTTCAGCTATAGAGCTATTCAAAGAGCTGTTAATGAAGCTGAGCCATTAGAAAGAGATGTAGGTGGCCCATTTAATAATGCGTTAGTGGTATTCACAACTATTGAATCAAGTGACAATGAGAATCCAGAGGCTATAGTATTAAAGGCTGCTGAGGACATCATAGACATAGCTAACAAAGTTAAAGCATCTAATATAGTTCTATACCCATATGCTCATTTATCATCAGATCTAGCTCCCCCCTCAATAGCTCTCAAAATTCTAAAACTACTTGAATCTGAACTTAGGAAAAGAGGTATAGAAGTCCATAGAGCTCCTTTTGGTTGGTACAAGGAATTTACACTAAAATGCTTTGGCCATCCACTAAGCGAACTCTCACGAGAAATCAGAGCTGAAGCTGAGCAAAGAGTTAAGGTAGAAAAGAAATACTACATATTAACACTTGATGGAGAATTAGTGAATGTTAAGGAGTATAGATTTGAGGAGAATGAAGAAGAGTTCAAAGCATTAGTAGAGAAGGAAGCTCTTGGAAAAGCTCTAGAGACAGAGACTCATGGAAAAGTCTATACTTATTTAAGAAAATTTGGATTTGAATGGGAACCCAGCTCTGATCATGGACATCTAAGATATGAACCACATGCAACAGTAATGATCGAAGCTGTATCAGCTTATGCATGGAAAGTAGCTAACGAACTAGGCATACCAGTCTTCAGAATTAGAGGAACAAATATGTTTAATCTAGCTATAAGAGCTGTGAAGGAACATGCTGATCTATATGGTGACCGATTATATGAATTGAGAGTAAGTAAGGATAGACTTGTTCTACGCTATGCAGCATGTCATCAGCAATTCTCAATACTGAAAGATTGGGTACTTAGCTATAAAGATTTACCAATGGGTATGTTTGAAATAGCAGATAGCTATCGGTATGAGCAGAGGGGAGAATTAGTTCTAGGATTTAGAATGAGAAGATTTCACATGCCAGATCTACATATATTAACACATGATTTAGAAGAAGCAAAGAAAATATGCCTCTTAGTCAGAGATAAGATATTTGAAGAAGCAAAGAAAGTGAACCGTAATTACTGGGTTATTCTAAATGTCACAGAGGATTTTCTAAACAGTCATTTCGAATACTTAGTAGAATTAGTTAAGAGAGATGGTAGACCAGCTCTAGTAACTGTATACCCGGCGGGAATATATTATTGGGTATTGAATGTTGAGTACAATATAATAGATGAACTAGGAAGACCTAGAGAAATAGCTACATTTCAAATAGATATTGGTAATGCTAAAAGATTCGGGATTAAATTTAGAGACGCTGATGGCTCTGAAAAATATCCAATAATAATTCATACAGCAATAATAGGTTCAATAGAGAGATACATATACATGCTATTCGATACGGCAGCCATGATGGAAAGGAAAGGCAAAACGCCTTGTATACCGACATGGGTAATGCCTATACAAGTAAGAATAATACCTATAGCTAAGGCTCATCTAGACTACGCAGTAAAGGTAGCTAAGAAGATTATTGAAAGAGGATTCAGAGTCGATATAGATGATAGAGATGAGAGCCTTGGTAAGAGAATTAGAGAAGCAGGTATTGAGTGGATTCCATATATAGTAGTCATTGGCGATAGAGAAGTGTCAACAGAGACAATAAACGTCAGAATGAGATGTAGAGGTATACAAAAATCTATGAAGGTAGATGAGTTAATAGAACTCCTAGAGGAAGAGGTTAAAGGATATCCCAGAGTAGAGAGCTCCATGCCCCTATTCCTCAGTAGGAGGCCTGCAATGCCATATTTGAGAGAAGCTCGATGATGAGCTGTCGCCCACACGGATATGATGAAGAAATGAACCTCCGCTGAGGGATTTAAATGACCTTAATAGTAAGAGCTCTAGTTCCAACAAAAGTAACACTTCTAGGAGAACACACAGTAGTCTATGGTGAACCAGCAATAGTAATAGCTTTAGATAAGAGATTAATCATTGAGATGAGGCGTCGAAATGATAATGTAATCACTATTAGGAGTTCTGGTCTTACTATTCCAAACATTGAATACATACTAACTCCAGATTCTTATCCTCAAGTTAGAGTAGATAGCGCCATAGTATCTAGATTCTTTTCATACATAATTCAAGCACTTAGCATAGTTGAGGAAGAGCTTAGTGTTAGGAGGAAAGGTGTTGATATATTAGTAGAGTCGAGCTTACCTCCAGGTGTAGGCCTTGGAACATCAGCAGCTATATCTGTTGGTACTATTGCTGCTTACTCCTTCCTCCAAGGCCATGTTCTAGAACCTAGAGAAATAGCTAGACTTGGACATAGAGTTGAGTTATCTGTTCAGGGGGCTGCGAGTCCTATGGATACATCAGCTACTACTTTTGGTGGTATGCTTTACATAGAGCCTAGTAGAGATATTGTTGAGAAATTACCTATTACTGATATACATATTGTAGTAGGTTATGTACCTAAGAAATTTACAACAGCTGAGCTTGTTAGACAAGTAAGGAATTTACGCAATAGGTATGGGGAATTAATTAATCCAATAATTAAGGTAGCTGGATCAATAGTTAAAAATGCTAGAAAGGCATTGGAGAAAAGATCTTTAGAAAAACTTGGGGAGCTTATGAATATATTTCATGGAATTTTAGAAGCACTAGGTGTTGTAGAGACAGAAGTTGCACGCATAGTACATGTACTTAGATTAGCTGGTGCATTAGGCGCTAAGATGAGTGGAGCTGGTGGTGGGGGTGCATTTGTGGCATTAGCAAGGAGTAAAAAAGATGCTGAAACTCTAAGAAATGTCATAAAGAGTCTTGGAGCATCAGTTGTCGATGCTGGAATAGCTAATGAAGGATTAAGAATAGAACAGGTAGGAATTTAATGCTTAATTGAGATTAACTCATTAGTTATCTCAGAGTATTCAGTTTTTATTAGCTCTGATATAAGTAAGTTACATGCAGATGATGTATGGGGCCCTCACATGAGGGCCTGGCTGAATATGTGATGTAGGGCCAAAGCGCTGATGCACTTCTTATCCCAATAACCCAATAAAAATGAAAGAATACAATGATACTTAAAGTTCTGGTAATTAAATCCATGATCAACAAACTTCAATAAGAGACCTGGTGGATCTTTATTTCTAGTTCAAGGAAGTAGTGTTTCTTCAGATGAATTATATAGGTTTAGTTAGTTTTGAAGTTCATTATTCGTATCTTAATGCTACTATAGGTGGCACTCTTGATGCTTTGTATGCAGGTGCTAATCCTCCTATAATTCCTACGAAAAGTGACATGCCTATTGCTTTTAGTAATAATTGTGGAGTTAAAGCTGGTGTTGCTACTATAATCAATGTCTCCGCTCCTCTAATTACTAGAGATTTTGAAGCTAGGATGTAAGCACCTATAGCGCCTATACTTACACCTAAAGCAGCACCCAATATGCTCATTACTAGGGATTCAGAGAGAATTATTAATAATATGTGTTTTGAGGAGAATCCTAGTGCTTTAAGAATTCCTATTTCACGTGTTCTTTCTATAACCGATGTAAACATTGTAGCCATAATACCTGTTATAGCTACTGCAAAAGCAGCTGTTGATGTGGAGAAGAGGAGGAAGTCAAGAGCTCTAATTATTGAGCTAACAGCTCTGGCTATTTGTTGAACAGCTACTATCGATACATAATCTCCATACATGTTTCTAATCTTATCTGCAACCTTACTAACGAAACTAGGATCTTTAACAACTATGAATATTCCTGCATAATTATCTTGTGCAAGTACTGAAGTTCCAGCCTTGAGAGGAAGGAATATTGTTTCATCAGGGTTAACAAGAAGTGCACTACCATACTCTGCTAATATACCACTAATTCTCAGTGATGCTACTTTGAGCTCTATTCTATCATCCTTAAGCTTAGCTATCTTTAGAGTTACTGCTTGGCCTACTTTGTACAGTCTCTTATCACTATATTTTGATGTTGCTATTTTATAACCTACAATACAATTTGTAAATGCACTTGCGGAGGGTATGGAGCCTTCATCGAGCTCCATCCCTGCAACAACTTTGAATATTACATCTAAATCCGTAGCATAGACAGAGACACGCATAATTTCTCCATCAGGCTTTCTAATGACGGCTCTTGTATAGTAAAATGGTGTTACGTACTCTATCTCGGTAAGTCTTTTCAATCTAGTAACATCACTATCAGTAAAAACATAACCCTTCTCTGGGAAGAGTATGACAGTGTTTTGTCCGAGTATTGATAATTGTTCTAGAATTACGTGTGAATAACCCTCAGTCGTAGCAATTATAGTTACTAATGCGGCAGGTCCAATAGCTATTCCAAGAATTGTTAGTGCTGAGCGTAATTTTCGCTCAGCTATAACACTATATACTATTCTAAGGATATCAATAGGGTTAAGCATCTTAACACCTTAGCTTGATCTAGGTACTTTTCTTAAGTATCTAGTCATAGCTATACCTACAAGAATCATGAACAGCACTACAGCTATGATAACTGCAATTCTATACATATCACCTGCAAACAGTATTTGAGTAGGTGTTGTTACTGGAGATACCTCTGCTACCTCAATACTGATGTTGAAGCTCCTTATCACTTCTTCATTATATATGTTTCTGTATCTTAGAATTATTTCAACTATGTATTTTCCAGGTTTTGTATCGTTTCTTACATGTGCTTCTAGACTAAATGGCATTTGAGCTCCTACATCAACATCTCCAAGGTACATATAAGATGTTGATGCATTCATCAATATGGGGCTTCTTAGATAAATCTCAGAGTATTTAGCAATAGCTGTTCCTAAGTTTATTAAAGTACCTGATATGGTTAGCTTTCTACCTATTACTGCTGGTTTAGGTTCAACTGTTACATCTATGACCTTGAACTTAGAATAGCCTTCTACGTATATAGTGATGCTTTGATTAACTATGTGTCTGTAACCTAGAGGATCTGCGAAGATAATCATCACTAGAGCTGGCATTGGACCTGTATATGGTGATGAGGGATTAGCTACTGCTTCAAAGCATAGTTCAATTTCCTCTCCAGGATCTATTTTTGGTATGTATTTCACAGCTGAAGTTATTGAGATTCCCGGAGATACTCTGGCTATAGCTACGTATACTTCATAAGCTGGTCCTGACCCAACATTCTTTAATCTAAATACTATTCTCGATCTTCTCTCTCCTAACTCTAATACAGCTTTTGAGCCCATTATCTCCATGTATTTTGTGGATCCTAGGAGCCAGAATTTAATAGGTATCTCAATACTTTGTTTAGAGTCCCATTGATCTACAAAATCGAGTTTTAACAATAATGTATAACTACCTGGCCTAACGTTCTCCATAATCGCTAAGGGTATTGAAAATACTAAAACATCGCCAATACCTGCACTTAATTGCAATGATTGCATGTATATAGCTCTAGATATAATTTTCTCTAATTCTTGAGGAGTTAAAATACTGGGCACTATAGCTACTGGTGTAATTCGTGCATATCTACTCCAATTAATAGTGTATAAGAACCCTGGAGGTAGTGCTAAATCCGCATAAATACCTTTCATACTAGGTACTTCGCTATTTCTAATTGTAATTACTAGTACTGAACCTACATCCCCTGGTGCAGCACTTCTATTAAGCCAAAGCGGTGTTATGGGTTCAAATCCCCCTAGTTTATGAATTCTAACATCTACATACTTAGTCTCAGTAATTTCTAGACCTGAACCACCACTCTCAAGTATGTAATTAAGTATTAATTCTCCTCTGTAGATCCCTGGCTTAGCATTTCTACTAATACTTAGAGTAAATGTAATTATAGCTACTTGTTTAGGCGGTATTGGACCTGGTAGATATGTAGTTGAGCTTGAGTCATTACTAAGTACTACTTCTGA
>QMXA01000024.1 GCA_003661905.1 Thermoprotei archaeon
AAAATGAAGTTATTAATGATAAGTACATAATTTATAAATTTCATTTAAGAACTAGAAACAATCTAAGTGCATATTGTAGTTGTAGAGTAATTACTTTCATGAATGAAATTATATACATACTATGTACTATAGATGAGAACATCTTGAAATATCTATCTCCGAATAGAAAGGAGAGACTGCTAGAGAACTATCAACCCCCCTATCCAATAAAGTCGTCAAAATCCATTATCTCCGCCAGTCACAATACACCTCCAGGACAAAGAATTATACCTAATTTTATAATATATCGAATACTTGGCCAACCAAAAGTTAATCTTAATCTTTGGAGATTGAAAATAAGTGGTCTAGTTAAAAGAAAGCTAGAATTAAGCTATGATGAACTACTATCTATGCCATTAAAAGCTATAGTAAGTGATTTTCATTGCGTTACAGGCTGGTCTGTTAAGAGCATTAAATGGGAAGGCATACCTTTGAAGTACTTAGCTATGAAAGCAGAAGTTCTAAAGAGCGCTAAATGGGTATATGTTGAGTCATTAGATGGTTATACAACTATTATACCAATAGCTGATTTTCTAAATGAAAATTCTTTACTCGTCATTAAAATTAATGATAAACCTTTATCAATTGAGCAAGGATTCCCAGCTAGAATATTTGTACCTCACCTTTATGGATGGAAAAGCGCTAAATGGGTTACTCAACTGAGATTCATAAATCATTACGAAGATGGGTTTTGGGAAGCATTAGGATATCATGAAAGAGGTAATGTATGGCTTGATGAAAGATTCAAGGCTCTAATAATAATCAGAAAGAAAGAGCATTAGGAAGTAATTCGACATTATCTTACAGTATAGTACATTCGCTTTCTTTTCTTTCCTTTATTTTGAACCTTTAATAGAACAATTTCTCCAATTTCCTTAGTATTCCTTACATGGGGACCCCCATCAGCTTGAATATCTACATCAGGTATTTCAACAATTCTAAGAGTTCTAATCTCTGGAGGCATTCGTGATGCTAATTTAACAATACCCGGTATTTTGAGAGCTTTTTCCCTTTCTAACCAATAAATCTTAATCTCTAGATTTCTTTTCACTATTTCATTAGCTTTTATAATGACATCTTCAAATATCTTACGATCAAAAATCTCTAGACTATAATCGTCGTAAGCGTATTCGGGATAGACATTACCTCCAGTTATAACAGCGTTGTAATCTCTATACATTATTGCAGCTATGATATGTGCTGCTGTATGTAATCTCATCAACATATATCTTCTACTCCAATCAATGATGCCTTTAACAATATTTCCCTTTCTTATATTATGACTCTCAGATTTAAGATAGTGAATAATGACTTGATTAACCTTATCTATAGTGACATTAACTACACGAAATCTCTTATTATCACTAATTAAAAACCCTGTATCATTAGCTACACCACCTGATCTTGGATGAAATGCAGTTTTATTAAGAACAACTTTGTTTCCTTCTACATGAATTACTTCAGCTTCGAATTCCTTGATATAACTATCTATTTGGTACAAGAGCTCTGTAATTATATAATCGCCTCTATAATTCTAGAAACCACTTTGAAATTAAATCTTTAGTACGAAATTAGCTAGTACTATATATTTGAATGAAGAACTATGGGCGAAGGAATTATTTCATGGTTTACTGAAACTAATTCAATCAGTTATGAGACAATAACAGAATTTATTACTATTATCTAAAGGAAATGTTAAGCGAGATATATTTACCTAGCACTTTCTTCACTTAATAAATTTTCTATTAGATCAAGATATTTCTTGGCAATTATTTCATCACTATATTTCAGTGCATATTTCTTAGCTTCCTTTGAAACCCTCCTTCTGAGATGATCATTTTCAATCAGTGTTACAATCTTCTTATATAGTTCGATAGTATTTCCAGCGGTGTATTTAACAACAGGTCCAAATCCATTTTTATCCACTGGTATCAATTCAAAGTAACGTGTATTTGGTACAATGGTCGGTGTACCTGTGTATAGTACTTGTGATAATGTCGATGAAAGTGCTACAGCTCTCGTTTCTCCCTTTGGTAATAAATGTATCTCTGAACCCATAACATAACTATAGATCGTTTTTAAATCTGGTCTTTGGTTCCATTCAACAATCCACTCTTCGTTAAATGGTGTTTTGCCATCACTTCTTATGATCCAGTAAACTATGTCGTACTTCTGGCTAAGTTTTCTTAATGCTCTAATATAGTCAAGATACTCCATTAGGGGTTGCCGTCCATAAGTTATGAAAAGTATCTTACCTTTAGCAAAATCAGGTCTATAGGGTTTTACTTCATTAAGTATTACGTATGGATATGGTATTTCAAATACTTTTTTAATGATATCACTACCAAATACTACTAAAATCTCGTCTATGAACCGTCTATCAAATACTGTTATAGCATCCCATTTAATTTCCATGAATGGCTCTACATCCCTAATATAGCCTAAGTGTAAAACTAATAGTATTGGTGCTTTTCTCTTTATCTTATTTACTACTTTTTTGAATTCATAAATTGGAAATCTTACGTGAGACTCCACAATAAATATATCGAAATCCCACTTAAGGATTTCATTAATATCTACTTTACCACCATAGGGGTAGAAATATTCCTCTGTCTCTTCATAGACTCTATGAACCCATACTTCATCTTTTATATCTAAATGTTTATGATGCCAATTAGTATCAGCTGAACCTAATGTAGGTGCAAATATAATTACCTCATGCTTCATGTCAATGAATTTTCTACCAATTATTTCTGCATGAAGACTTATACCGCAGGTAGCATTCCACCTGCTCATTATTGCTATCTTAATATGAGCCATCTAGACACACCTCCTTTAAAAATAGGAACTAGGATAAATTAGCCTAGGTGAAACATTATTTTGTTATTTGGTTCCTCTCTTGGGATGAAGTGTAATAAATTACGATATGCACAAATGATAAATGTGTGAATATATATTTAAACCACTAAGGAATTCTCCATTTCTTAATATTCATTAATAATTTGCCTGCTAAGAGAATAATTAATGTCTCTAATCCCATAGTTAATAACATCAAGAATGAAGAAGCTCCTCCATACTTAATACCTGTATAGGTCATGTCCAGATATACTACATACATTAATGGTGCTGGATGTTCAAACCCTTGAATACCTCTAAGACCCCCTATTGTTATGGATGTACTAACTTCAGTAATAATAGTTAAGGACGTTATCCATAAACCAATGAGTATACTTCTCATGAGTTGTGGTAACAATATTGTGAATGTTGTTTTGAAAATATTTGCACCAAGTGAAAATGCTGCTTCTTCAACATCTCTAGGTATAGATGTCATAGCTGCCTGTAATATCTTATAAAGATATGGTAATTTTCTAATAGCATAAGCGATAATTAAATACATCCATGGCTTTGATACGGGATCCATGCCGAAAATTGATAAATCTTTAAATGAAGTGAAGTAACTATAAGCTATGACTATACCTGGTATTGCTATAGGAATACTCAATGAAAGATCTAGAAAAGCTTTAGGAATGCTCAATAATTTCAACCTAGATGTAGTATAAGCTCCAAAAATACTGATTATAAGTATTATGACTAAGGCTACAGATGTATACATAATTGTATTGAAAATACTTTTAATTCTCCAAGGAATAGATAAAGCTCTATAAATGCTACTTATTCCTAAGCTTGGTAAAGGTGTTGCTATCCACTCATTTGAGAAAGCATAAAGAATAGATAGAGTTGTAGGTAAACTTGATAGAATTATAATTAGAAGTATAAAAAATAGAATTATGTAGATGAAGAACCTAGGTCTCCATTTAGACACCCAACCTCTTAGAGCACCTGTGCCTAGACTACTATAGACTATGGCTATGTATTTTCTAGTAAATACAAACACAATTACTGAAATAATTAAAAGAATCAATACTATACCTACGGCTCTAGGAGATATCCTACCTGTGACTTGTTCTAAAAAATATGTATATGCTTGATAGACAAGAGTATTTCTAGCACTAGGATCTGATTGAAAAATTATAGAACCTGTAACATCATCTATAGAGAAAGTGAATAGAAGAGCTATGGATGTTATTATAGCTGGTTTTGCCATTGGTATAAGTATAGTTTTTATAAGGATTAATTCCTGAGCTCCTAAGTCTTGAGCTGATTCTATGAACTCCGATGGAATGGTCTTAAGGTAGCTATATATTATAGCATAAGCTAGGGGAATGTATGTAAGGAGTTGATATAGAAATACACCAGCAATTCCAGTTACTGTAATTCTTAATTTAATTGGCGAAAGGAAATAATTTATTAAACCAAATATAGGATTAAACATTCTCTCTACAACATAAGCTTGCACAAATGGCAATGGTATTATTCCTAATAAGGGTAATAATTTAAAAATAGAAGGGATCTTATATAGAAACATTATAATAGCATATCCCATACCTATTAGAGTGGCCATCAATGATACCATTGAAGCTACTATTAATGAATTAGCCAAAGGACCTGCATCAAATCCTCTGATAACTATGAGTGAAGTATCATTCGTAAATGAAATAACTCTGATAAAAGGACCCTCTGGAGGAAATTTTATGAAACTTGAACTCGTTATAGCCAACATTAAGCTCTGAATAGGATCTGTAATTTCTATGAATAATTTAACTAAGGGATAAATCAGAAAAAGAATTACAAAAATCGAGGGTATTAAAAAGAATATTATGCTGTGATACTTTTCTTTAATAATCACTTCTAATTATCCTCTCAATTCCTTTAAGATCCCATCATATCTTTCAAGAGCTGCACTTTTGACATTATTAATGAATTTATCTCTTAGAGCTGGATCCTTTGTGATATTATCGTTTATAGATTTGGCATAGTCTATTGTGAAGGGTGTTGATTTACCTGTTATGGGATCAATTATTACTAATGGAGCACCTATCTTCTTGATATAATCCTCGAATTGTTGTTCATTAATTTCATTCTTAATAATTTTCTCTAACAATATCCTCCAAATTTCTTTGAGTTTGGCATTGCAGTCTGGGTCTGCTATAGCTGCTTCAAAGTAGTAAATTACTGAGAAATCTATTGTCTTAGCCAATTCCCTATTATAATCAAAAGTGAGTTCCTTAATACTTCCATAAAATCTCTTAGCCCATTCAATATTTTCAATGGGCCTTACTGGAATATAGTAAAAGAGCCTAGCTATAGTTCTTTGGCCTTCATCACTAAGTAACCAGAGAATAAAGGCTTGTGCTTCTTGTGAGTGCTTAGTATTCTTAGCAATAGCTACAGGAGATATATACATAACACCCTCTCCTTCAGGCACTATGAAAATCGCTTTACCCTTACTAACATTCTCTGCAAGTATACCATATCCAATATAAGCTGGCGCTAGAGCAGCAATTCCTTCAGCAGCTTCATCACGAGCTTTTTCAGAGCTATCAACTATTCTAGAGAGAGCTCCTATGGATGTTAATATCTCCCAACCATACTCCCAACCATATTTCTGCAGAATTGCATGTACTATAGTCTTAGCAGTACCACTTTTAGAGGGAAGTGGAAATGATATAGGTGGTGCATCTTTTAATATGCTCATAGAAAATTTGGGATCAGAAATATCTGCCCATTTCTTGGGTTCTGAAAGATTGTATTGCTTAATGAAATCTTTATTTAGTATGTAACCATATACAGCCCTTCCAATAGCCAACCAGCAGATATTTCCATTTTTATCTTTGCCTATTAATGATGAATCTAATTTAGAAGCTATCTCTATGATTTCTTTCATATCCATGGCTTTGAGCAAGCCTTCCTCACACATAGAGCTGTATATAGGTACTTCTCCAATAAGAAATAGATCTACATCTCCACTAGTAGCTAAATCTCGCCAAAGAGCATAATCAAGTTTCCTAAACTCAACATCAGCGATATTATACTTCTTAGCTATGTCGCTAGCTAAGAAAGCTTTCCTAAGAGCTTCACTCTCCTCTGGCGAAAGCCTAGTAATGATAACAAGCTTAGTTTTAGTATGACCATAAAGTGTTAAAGCTAAATAAATACCTACTACAGCAATTATAATGACTATCAGAATTATAGCAATTACCTTTTTATTCATGATAGCTCCCATTTTGTTGAGCTTAGATGATGTATAAAAGTTCAAACCTATATATAGGTTTGTATATTGATGGTTATATCCCTAGAACTTATATGAACAAAGCATCTAGAAATTAAGATATTTAGAGACAAAAGAATGCTTTAGGTATTTGTAGATGAGCGAAGAAATAGATAATATTGAAAGAACTCTTTTACTTCTTAGAACAAGTACTATATTCTATTACCTGAAGTAAGATCAAATCTTGTTATATGTAAGAAAGATGCAAAGTCCATAATGACGTTGTAGGAATTCCAGGTAGAATAACACATGTCTTTGGAAAATCATCTCAATAGGAAAAACCTCCTTCAGAGGTTCATGGCATATGGCTAGATTTTTACTTTCCATAAGACGATATTATCCATCTATAAGAGCTGCAATTAACATAAGATATATTCCAGAACTAATAGACATAGCTAAAGAGTTAAGATACTATACCTCCTTCTTTGATAGAGGAAAAGAACCAATAGAAATAAAGAATATTGAGGAGAACCATAGAGTGAGCTGCTAATGAAATATATAAAAATGCCAAAGGTAAAACACCTCAAATAGTGTACGACCTTGGTGATTGAGGTAAAGAACCCGGAATAATAATCTTAGGAAAAACGCAATTGAGGTAGTCAAAATAGCTCTTAAATTAGCTGAAGATGCTAAGAAAAGAGATATAATATAGTAAAAATGCATTATGACAAAGATAATTATGTAGAATAAGAAATTAAACTTATAAATAGAAAGTTTGCTTCATTACTATTCTATGTCATTAGGAATATCGATTAATAACACATTTCTAGAGCATAAACTTAGAGGAGAACCATGAGCAGTATTGTAGATATTGAGGAGAAACTAGATAAAGAATTAAGAACGAAATTTAGAAACCTTATTAATTGGTATAAATCAGTTAATGGCCCTGTACTTGTAGCCTTTTCTGGAGGAGTAGATAGTTCAGTAGCATTAGCGGTAGCTGTCTTAGTATTGGGATCAAGTAATGTAATTGCTGTAACAGCTATTTCACCAACGTATCCTGAAGAAGATCTTGAATGGGCTAGAAAAATAACTAAGTTATTAGGGGTGAAACATGCAATTATTAAAACAAATGAACTTGAGGATCCTAATTTCGTAAGTAATCCTCCAATAAGATGTTATTTTTGTAAAAAGAGTCTAGTTAATCACCTACTTAAGCTGGCTAAAGAATACAAAGCTAAAGTAATTATTGATGGAACTAATGCCTCTGATCTTAAAACCCATAGACCTGGGTATTTAGCTCTAAAGGAGGCTGGAATAAGAACTCCTCTAGCAGAAGTAGACCTAACTAAGAGAGATATACGACTACTAGCTAAAGCCTTAGGATTACCTAACTGGGACAAACCCTCTATGGCATGCCTAGCATCTAGAATACCGTATGGAGAGATCATAACACTTGAAAAATTAAAAAGAATAGCAAATGCCGAAAAGATAGTGAAAAGAATTACCGGAGTAAAACAACTTAGAGTTAGAGATCATGGCTACATAGCAAGAATTGAAGTTGGTAGAGATGAAAGAAGAAAATTCTTTAATGAGGAAGTAATGGATAGAGTAGCTCAAGAACTCATAAAACTAGGATATAAATTTGTAACCCTAGATCTACTTGGATATCGACAAGGAAGCCTCGATACTCTAATTAGTGATAAAAAGAACTCTACTACCTTAAATACGCAATAATACGGAATTCTATTTATTAGCATATTCAGAAGAGCCATTTCATTAAACCACATAATACTGTTTTAGATATAGATGTGATGAAAACTTAATAATAAATATGAGTAATGGGTGAGAAAGTTAGAGGGAATAATGACTGATATTGATGAGATACTTAGTATGACCTTAAGAGAATTCATAGAGAGGCATAAAAGGGAACTCCCAAGGTATGTAGTTGTAGGAGAAGATGTTACGTTTAAGAATATACTAAATACATTACATAAGAGCATAGATTACGAAGAAAAAGGAGTAGAAGTAATAGTTATCGTAGATAAAGATAGAAAGCCAATAGGTATAATAGAGGACTTAGAACTCATAGAAATATTATCTTCGCATGGAAGATGGTCTCTCTCAATACTAAGACCACCAATAGGAAGAAAAACTAGGAAAATAATTGATTTACTGAATCTACCTATAGGACATATCGCAAGAATGTTTCACCCTGTACTACATGCTGATGCTACTATTAAAGAAGCATTAGATCATATGGATAGACTTAGAAGTAGGTATATAATAGTAGTTGATGAAGAAGAGAGACTACTGGGAGTTATAAGCTCTAGGAACATACTTAGCAAAATAATAGAAAAGTTAATGGAGATGTAACGATATGGCATTCACTGAATTTCTTATAGCATTAGTAGTAGCATTAGTTACTGCTAAGATATTAGAGGAACTATTTGTTAGGATAGGTCTACCTCCGGTCATAGGTGATATAATTGCTGGT
>QMXA01000025.1 GCA_003661905.1 Thermoprotei archaeon
ACAATTTATATATGATCTCTTTACACTCAATGAATCAGATAAAGCTCAGCAAAGAAGTATAGAGATTCATTATTAGCTTAATTCTCGTAATCTTCACTATCAGTGATTCCTAGTAACGTTCTAAGATTAACCGATGCATCATTAAAACAATTGTTTCATATACCTCACTTGCCTTAATTTTTGTTGGGTAGTAGTATTGATTATTGAACTTCTATACAAGTTGAGAAGAGAAGAGTTTTTGAAACATAGACGTGAGGCTAATGTTTATTGGGTTAGTGATCTAGTTAAATGCCCCATTAAGAGAGAATTCGAAATTAAATATCCTGAAATAGCTTTATCAAGCATATATAGTCCATATTATATACTTGGTGATTTAATTCATAAGGGATTAGAAAGTGTAATTTCCGAAAAATTGAATGCTCGAGTTGAAGTTGAGAAATCTATAAATGTTCAACTAAGTAATGGTATGGAAGTAATTGTTAAAGGTAGAATAGACAGCATTATTACAACTGAAAGAGGTGAAAATATAGGGATTGAAATAAAAAGCGCCAGAGCAGATATAGGAATACCTCAGCAACATCACATAGATCAAGTAAGAATCTACAATTGGCTATTTGATTTAACGAAATCAATACTCATATACATAACATTTAACAGAGTAACAGAATACGAGGTAGTAGAAAAAGCTTCAACAGAAGAAGTAATATACAGAATCGAAGATAAAAAAGCACCTAGATATTCATGGGAATGCGGTTACTGTTCATATGCTATACTGTGTCCTTACAAAATAGCGAAATAAGAGAAGGTAAACACCAATAGATTTATTCCTTCATTATAAAGAAGTATGGAGGATATGTATTCATTCAATAGTTAATAGATAATTTATTATATTAAACCCCTCGCCCTTCCTCCATTTACCATTCCTTTAAAATCACGTCTAGGAATCGTAAAGACTACTTATGAGTATAGAAAGTTGTATTCCTCACTATTCATAAATAGCGTAGCGGTTTGAATGTGCAGTTCAAAGCTAAGGGCTAAGGATATTTATAAAGGAACAGTTTAATTCTGATTAATAGCTACGCTCTGTACTGAAGAAGGGTGTTGAAGTATGATCATATATGCCTAAGGACTTCATAGGTAGTTAGTATTTCAATGACTAATTAATGAACTCTAGAGTGCATAAAACTCTGAATTTCCTCATTAATTCACATATTCTCTATGTTCATTCCATAAGAGGTATGCGTTATGGGATTAGCTATAGAGGCAAGGAATTTAGTGAAGAAGTATGTAAGCTATGAGCGAAGGGGGTTCTTAAGGCGTAGGAAGCTTATAGTAGAAGCTTTAAGGGGAGTTTCATTTAGTGTTAAGAAAGGTGAAGTTTTCGGATTACTAGGTCCTAATGGTGCTGGGAAAACAACTACCATTAAAATCATAGCAACATTACTCATACCTGATGGAGGCTATGCTAAGGTCTTAGGTCATGATGTTGTTGAAGAAGCTGAGAAAGTTAGAGAAGTTATTGGTGTAGCACTTAGTGTTGAGAAGGGGTTTTTCTGGGCATTAACCGGCCGTGAAAATTTAAAGTACTTCGGAATGTTAAGGGGTTTGAAAGATCATGAACTTGAACAACGTATGGAATACGTGATTAGACTTGTAGGACTTGATGAATTAAATGCAGCTGATAAACCCTATGAGGAGTATTCTCTTGGTATGAGGGCTAGGCTTAGTTTAGCTCGTGCATTATTACCAAATCCACCAATACTACTACTAGACGAACCAACTGTTGGTTTGGACCCACCAAGTGCTAGGACGATAAGAAATTTATTGGTAGATCTAGCACATAAAGAAAACAAAACAGTTATGGTTACAACTCATAACATGTTTGAAGCTGAAATGATATGTGATAGAGTAGCCATAATTAATGAAGGAAAAATAATAGCCATAGGAAGAGTTCCAGATCTCAAGAGAATGGTATCGAACAGAGTTGCTATTGAATTAATATTCTCAACACCATCTACATCTCTCAATACTATTGAAGAGAAAGTAAGTAGATATCTTTCGATAAGTGAAATAAATGTAGAACCACTCAAAGAAGGCAAAGCGAAGATTAGAATAATTGGTAAACCTGGTGAGGAAGAAATAATTGCTTCAAAAGTTATAGAAATTCTTTACTCAATGAATGTCAAAGTGCATCATGTTCATGTTCAGGAACCAACACTCGAGGATGTATTTATACTCATGACTAAGAAAGGTGGGGAAAAGTGGGTACGAGTGTTTGGATGATTCTAAGAGCGAATTTCTATTCATTAGTTTGTTGGTACAAGAACAATAAGTGGTTATTAGTCTCAATAGTCATATGGCCATACCTCATGTCATTTGTAATATTAGCTATGGGGGTGTTGTATGGAAGCTTAGAGTCATTTAAAGAGAGACTTAGCATAGCTAATCCAGTTCTCTATGTATTAACAACGAGTGCTATTGCTATGTCTAGTGTAGGGATAATTGATGCTGTTGCTAATTTTACTATTTATCACAGATGGATAGGTACATTGCCATATCTAGTAATGACACCTACAAAGACCTATAAAGTACTTCTATTCTCATCAATACCGGAATCTATGATTAACATAACACTAAGTGTGGTTGCTATTATCCCTGCAGTAGCTTACTTTGAAGGGCTCTTGGGCGTTGCTAAAGTAACTATGGTATTGCTAATTGTATATATTGGAATGATGCCTCTATTAGGTCTTTCAATACTGATAGCTTCATTTACATTAGGTATTAAAGGGGAGGAAGATGTAGCTAGTAGTCTTACTCCTTTCATTCTTCTGGTTTCCGGAGTTTTCTATCCGATAGAGATTCTTCCTAGAATACTGCAATATGTATCAACAATTATGCCTACAAGATATGTCATCGAGGTAGCTAGAATTCTAGCTACCTATGCAATTCCAGAAGCTAAATTGCTCTTTGCACTCCTTTACTTACTTGCTATCTTAACCATAGGTTATAACTCCATCTCAGCACTTACTCTAAGATCTATTGAGAAATGGGCTAAGAAAAGAGGTGGTATTTAATGAAGGCATCAGTAGTTTTAAAGATAAGAGCTATTCTTTGGCTTCATGCTCTTAGATTTCTCAGATATAAACTTTCCCTCACCAACTATGTAATTACCATTATTTTATGGTATGCTATATTTGTCTTAGGAGCTTTAATGTTCATACCACGAGAGCAATTGCCGCAAATAGCTCCATTAACATTTTGGGGCTTGGTTATGTGGAATATAATAAGTAATTCTGTTTGGTTAATAGGTGGCTGGACATGGTTCTTTGTATCTCAGGGATTTGTAGAAGAGCATATATTATTAAATACAAAACCATCATTAGTCCTTATCGGTAGAGCTTTCACGGGGTTACTAGTATCTACAATTGCAACAATCCTAGTGATGATAGTTTTCATAGGTATAGTCGGTAAGGCGATTGTAGAAATACACAACTCAGTACTAATAGTTATTGGATTAGTAGAGATAGTAATAATGGCTATATGCTATGGTCTTTTCCTAGCAGCTTTATCATTCATAGTCAGAGTACCTGGTACACTACTTGATGTAGCTAATTTCATGGTATTCATAGTTGGAGGTATAGGAGTACCAATACATAGACTTCCTAACGTATTGAAATACGTAGCAATAATTATTCCATACTCACACGCAGCTGAAATTGTGAGATGGGGTATAGCAAATGTAGAGCCCTACCTAGGAACTAACTTAGAACTTCTAATATCAGCAGTAATAACACTATCAATGCTCATTACCTCTATATATGTATTCGAGGTCGTTGAAAATCATGTTAAAAGATATGGTGTAAGAGCTATAGGACGTATGTAGTCATTAATTGATATTCGCTAAATGCATTCAACTCAATAAAATTATTCACAGCTTAAGACTGGGGAAAGATTTAATAAATAATATCCCTAAATTATGCATAAAAGGTGTCATTATTGGAGAATTTTAGAGTAGGATTAATGTTAATTCTTACAATTCCAATTATGCTCATATTAATGAGTAGTATAATTACACTAGGAGAAGCCCCATTACTATGGACGAAACCTATTCAAGTATTTGATGTTGCTATATCAGCTGATGGCTCATATGTCATTGTTGGTACTCCTAACAATATAACACTATATGATAAATATGGAAATGTTATATGGAGCTATCCAGAAAATAACTCATTAATATTCACTGCTGTAGATATATCAAGCAGTGGTAATGAAGTTGTTGGAGCATTATACAATCCTAATACTAGAAATCACATGATATGCTTCTGGAAGAATGCTAAGACTCTTTCAGGATACCCGGAACCATCATGGATTAGCACTGCTCTTAGTGATGGTATAGGTAATAGAGCATTAGCTATATCTGGTGATGGAAACCACGTTGTAGCTGCAGGTTCAGGACTGCTTTACTGGAATAATACAAAGACTCTAGTAGGTACTAACATAGTGCCTATATGGAATTACATAGTAGATGATGAAATAGATTTCATTGCTGTAGATATATCCTATAATGGAGAAAGAGTTATTGCTGTAGCTCATAGTCCTGGAAGCACAGCAGGCTATGCTTTATTCTGGGATTCTGCACATCAACACACAGGATTCACTAGCCCAACACAAACAATTACTAGATTTCCCAGTGGACCTGTAGAATTTTCTAGGATAGTTATGAAGGATTGTGCTATTTCCGGTGATGGAGCGTATTTTGTAATAGCATATTATAGATATACATATTTGTTAATAGCATCAACAGATGCAATAGGAGAAAGAAGTAGTGTTGTAGAGTTCTTTAGTACAGATTCCCTTCCTGATTCTCTATGGCTTAATACAACTCTAGATGCTGAAGTCGAAGGTGTTGATGTGTGCGGAAACGGTAACGTAGTTGTATCCATATATAACACAGTTGAACCTTCGTTCATACTTAGTCCTTACGCATTGATGTATTTCAACAATGCTAAAGCTCTAAGTGGTGATGTTAGTGCTAGCTGGGTTTATCAGAACTTCCCCACAGATTCTAATGATCTAAGAGATGTTGAAGCTGATTACACTGGTTCCCACATAATTGTAGGAGCCTATGGTTATGAAAAGAATGACTATGTATACTTCTTTAATGAATACGGCGAGTTATTATGGCAATACAGCGAACCCGGTAAACCAATGGGAGAAGTAGTTGATATATCAAGTAATGGTCTCTACACAGTCTCTGGTGGGCCAGAATTTGATAGCGTATACTTCTTCGGCCCAATAATAGGTGGTGAATTCAATATTCCAAATCCTGAGAAGAATGTCAATACTCCAATAATGATAATAATAACGATTGCATTACTAGTTTCAGCAATAGCCTTAGCTAGTAAAGTAAAATAATACCATTTTTAATTACATAGTTCTTAACTACAACCGTCAATTAAGAATATTAAAAACGCTTTTTAACATATGAGAAATCTAGGTAAAGCTAAGATAATCTATAATTCTCCACAATCATGTCCCTACTTTATGTCGTAGAGGTATTTGTATAAATGTGCTACTTGTCCCAGAGCTATGCCTCCATCATTAACTGGTACTCTTCTTGGTAATTCAAGTTTTACACCATGATTCTTTAGAAAATCCCTAACACCTCTAACTATATAGTTATTAACGGCTGCTCCTCCACTTATTACTGCGTAGCTTGCTTTGTATTCTTTGAATGCTTTCATTAAAATCTCACCTAATGAGTATCCTAAGCTGTATTGTATACTGAATGCTACATTATTTAATGGTTTATCTAAGTTTTCAAGAACAGATTCCATGAGCCTTGAGGTATCTACTATTAATTCATTATTTACATACCTTATGGGAGCTTTAATAGCATCAATTAATTTACCACCCTTTGCAGCTGCCTCGAGTTTCATTGCAGGTTCTCCTTCGTAAGTTCTCTCCCAACAAATACCTAGAAGAGCTGAGAATGCATCTAATGTTCTTCCCATACTACTTGTAAGTACTGAGTTACTGAGTTGTTGAAGTACTAATTCAGCTTCCAGGGACTTTCCTCTTAATTTATTTATGAGTCCTACTCTCTTAGCTGTTAGAAGAACTTCCTCATAATCCATGAAACTAGCCATTATTGAAAGCGCCATTCTAGCTGGGTATTTTGTTGTTACATCACCTCCCGGTAATGGGTGGTACATTAGGTGACCGTACCGTTTATACCATGAATATGTAAATACAAGAACTTCGCCACCCCATATAGCATCATCATCTCCATAACCAATACCATCTATTGCTATAGCAACACCGATATCATCGGGATCTAGACCTCTATCAACAGCAACTGATAGTGCATGTGCATAGTGGTGCTGAACCTCGATTATTTCCGATTGACAATAGTTAGCGTAGTATTCAGCAAGTTTCTTAGATGTGTATCCTGGATGTCTATCAGCTACCAAAATAGCTTTACAAGGATTAATGCTGTACACCTTCATAAAATATTCAAGGTATTTCCTTAGATCATCTAGAACATCTACATCATCTACATCACCTATGTATTGGGTTAAGATAACCTTATTATCAAAGGCTATAGCTGCAGTTGTTTGGAGCTCAGCACCAAATGCAATAGCTGGTTTAGCTAATCTAAATCTTAACTTAATCCATGTAGGCGCATAACCCCTAGCTCTTCTAAGAAGCACTGGCTCACCATCAGTAAATCTGAGGACACTATCATCAACCCTATTAACTATCTCTCTATTGTGAAGTAAGAAATAATCAGCTATCTTAGATAAGTATTCAAAGGCACATTTCTCGTCTATGCACATGGGTTTTCCATGAGGATTACCACTAGTCATTATTAGGAACTTATCTCTAGTCCCTGATAGTAATAGGTAGTGAAGAGCTGTATATGGTAAGAATACACCTTCTAAATCAAGACCTGGTGATACATATGGAGAGACTGGTGTATCTTCTCTCTTAGGTAAGAGAATTATTGGGGATTGAGGTGAAGTGAGAATTTCGGCAGCGACTCTATCTATGTAGACTAATTTAGATGCAATTTCGATATTTAAGGCCATTATTGCAAATGGTTTCTGAGGTCTATTCTTTCTCTTCCTTAATTTAAGCACAATATCATCATCACTTGCTAGAGATGCTATATGAAAACCTCCAAGACCCTTTATAGCAATTATGTATCCCTCATCAATTAACTTAGCTGCTTCAGTAATTGGGTCATTACACTCAATACTTCTACCATCACTTGTTACTAGCCAAACTCTAGGACCACACTTAGAACAGCAAATACCTTGTGCATGGTATCGACGAACATTATTTATATCTCGATACTCAGCTAAACACTCACTACATAATGGAAAATACTTCATAGAAGTGTTCTCTCTATCATACGGAACAGAATACATCATTGAAAATCTAGGGCCGCACCAAGCACATGAATTGAATGGATACTTATATCGTCTATTCCTTGGATCCAATACTTCATGAAGACAATGTCTACAAATAGCAATATCTGGAGGAATCATAGAGTATTGCTTAACCTTAGAAGTACTAGGTAGTATTCTAAAGTCTTTAAAACCTCTAGGAGTGACTTCTTGTATCGTTATCTCCTCTATAACAGCTGGAGGTGGTGCTTCAGTCTTTAATAATCTTAGGAATTGTGATAACCTATTACTATCTCCTTCAACATATATTTCAACTTCAGAACCCCCTACATTCCTTACAAAGCCTTTAACACCCGTTTTAGCAGCTATCCTATGAATAAACGGCCTAAATCCAACTCCCTGAACTATCCCTACTACTAATATTTGTAGTGCTCTAGTCACTTACTATAGCCCGAACTACTATAGCTAGGGATGCTTGAATACTTAACTCTTGTAAAGCCAAATCCTATACCTAATTTTAATTTATATAAATTAAAATACATTTTCAGATTGTGGGAAATATATTTAAGATTTTTCTTTAAATATATTAAACTGTGGAATTATGAAGAGTTCCTCGATACACGATGAAGATTATACTTTAAGTCCTGTGCCATTAAGTGCTAGACTCTCATTAATAGCAACAGTTCTTGTGTGGAGTAGTCTTACATTAGATCCTTCGGCTCCATATCTAGCTATGTGGTGGGCTTCAATACATACATTAGCATCTCTAGCTATAGCAATTCTAATAGCTAATATTGTTCTAAGCATTTTCTCATCAATATCAGGGTATATAGCTTCGAAGACTGGATTAACTTACGCTTTATCAACAGGCAATACCTATGGCATTAAAGGGTCATTAGTACCTAGCCTATGGTCAGGGTTTGTAGCTGTAGGATGGTTAGCATTCTCAATAGGTGTTGTTGCAGATACTTTGGTAGCTACTTTGAATCTCCCAGTGCAGATGTACTACTTCGTAGTTCCAATGCTTACCGCAATATTTTCCATAACAGCTTTCAAG
>QMXA01000026.1 GCA_003661905.1 Thermoprotei archaeon
AATAGATGAAATTCTCGAGAAAAAAGACAAAGTCACACATCCATTCTATAAACCTAAATAATTTTTCTCCATAAACTATAATTTTCTTTTCTCCAATTATGCTAAGTAGCTCTGACTCTTTAGCAATGCCCATTCTGTATTATGCCAATATGTGCATTCGGATAACTTCTCAAATAGAAGAGATTAGTGTTCAATTCTCTCAATCTTTATAGCACTAACAGAATATACATCAGCTCCTAACTTGGTATATTCATAAAGCTCTTCAGGAATTCCACCTATGGAAATATTCTTATCTATTTTGATGTTGTATTTCTCTACAACTCTATTCTTTCCATTGTCTAAGCTGGACCTGATATCTCGGAGAGGTTGATGATGTCACTCCGAAAGCAATACATTTAGCTCTATCAACTATAATTCTATACCTAACCAAGATACTATACCATGCATTAATAATGGTGAATGGATTTTATGAAAAAATTATTAAATGTAATTCCTATAGAGTATAAAGGTATCTTCTAATCATTTCATAGCATCATGGTTATTTGTCTTAATTATTCTAAATCCATAAGCATAATAGACGCAACGCCAAGATCTTTGTAATGGACATATCATAGCCTATATATCTTAGCAACATCACTTTAATCAATGTCTACTCTACCACAATTACCTGGTTAGAAGCTTATAGAAGTTATAGTTCCATTAGAAAGCCATGTATATAGAGATGCAGAGACGTTATCACATATAATACCTCCAATAATGTTCTTCATCGTAATCCTTATGTTAGGGATATAGCCTAATACAACAGGTGGTTTATGATATGTTATATAGATTCCTAACCGGCTTATAGTAATTGCATCAACTGGGTCATCATTTGGAAATGTAGCAATGGTTAAATAAATCTTGGGATTTAATTAGTTATTGATTATAGTAAGCTATTGAACTATAGTGAAATTACCAGGGTTTAATCTTAATGGGAACTTTTATAAACTAGTTCGTAAAGTGAAATAACTCGCTTAATATGTACAACTATATTGCCTTCATCATTAATTGTATAGTAATGTGGAGAGTTAGTTATTGAGTATAAGGGGTCTATGAGGATTTGAACCCCGGATCTCCGGCTCCACCAGAGACCGAATCCACATCATATCGTCTCAAGGTTTGATGCGATTTCAACGCTACCGAAATATCAATAAATTCCTATATATACTATCTAGACGATTAAAACAACAGTCTTGAGGAGATTATTTCATTTTCTTGGATGATAGAGTCAATATTCTTTACTATCATAAACTATGTAGTGGAAAGTCAAGATGACTAATATTAGGTGTGTCGTTATTGAGATTCTTTGGAATCTCAAGATCCCACTAGGCAAGCTAGAGAAGAGGCTAAGGGTAAGACATTTGAAGATTTACTAATCAGAAGCTAGAAGACTTCAGCAAAGGAATACAATTTTAGACTTAATTAGTTGATTTAGTCATGAGCGGAGAATTCATCGTACTATACGAATACTATCTTGGTGTACGAGGAACTACGTCCATAAACTCTTAGGTTATATGTGGACTGGTTCTAGGAAGGGGATTTAGTCCAGTTCATGTTTTGATTTTTGTCTCTATTTCTTTGATTAGCTTTTCTGCTTGTTCTAGTGCAGCTTCTACCTGTTCTTTTTGACACCACCCCTCGTAGAAACATATATGCATAGCGTTCGCTTCATTCCATGCATGGTCAATCCACTTCCCTGGCTCTTCAGCTACTTTCCTTGCATATTGCCATAACTCACCATGTCTAGTTAATCTCTTACTTTCCCTCCACCATGCATATGCCTTGACCGTTAGTGCTGCTGCTTCCCAAGTCTTCTCAGCAGCTTGCCTAACATTGTCTTTCTCTAATTCTCCTCTAGCTTCCTCTAGTAACTCCTTGGCTGCCTCAATGTACTCTATTGCTCTATCTCTAGGATCTAGATCTTGTGTTAACAGCTCAATAACATATTCTTCCAGACCTAGACCCAGTTTCTCAGCTTCCCTTCTAGCTCTCTCTGCAATCCTACGGGGAATAGAGATTATCACAGTCATACCAAGACGCCCAATTATATACTACATGCAGATTACAAGATAAACCATTCCGTCTCCAGCCCTATACATAATAAGTGATACACTTTAACGAAGTAGCGTTTGATTCAAGAGAAATTTAATTAATATTGTTTAGCGGGCCCGCGGGGATTTGAACCCCGGACCTCCGGCTCCGCAGGCCGGCGCTCTATCCTAGCTGAGCTACGGGCCCCTTATTTCCAGGTTTTGTAGGCTGCTTCAGCCATTTCTCTTATGACTTTTTCTGGGTTTTGAGCTTTCATTATTGCTGATGCTACTAAGACTCCTGCTGTTCCTAATTTTATTGCTGCTTCTACATCTTCAGCATTTGTTATACCAGCTCCTGTTAGTATTATGACTTCCTTATTTACTTCTCTAACTGCCTTAACTGTGTTAATTATTAGTTCTGGTTTTGCTTTTGATACTGCAATACCTGTTCCTATGAGTTCTGGAGGTTCTACAGCTATGGCTGTAGGGCTTATTGCTGCTACAGCAGCTGAAGCTTCTGCAGTATCTGCACATATAAGTACTTCTAAGCCATGTGACTTAGCTATTTGAACTCCCTTTACTATTTCGTCCAGCTTAATCCTATGTTCACTATGATTAAGAAGCGTTCCTTTAACTCCAATCTCTTTCAAAACCGGTAATGGTATGTACCCTGTATGAGCACCTAAGTTAACAGGTTCAGCATGTTGTGCATAGACAGGTATATCAACTACTTCTACAATCCTCCTAAGCTCTGTATAGGGAGGTATAACTATTATCTCAATACCTATTTCCTTAGATATTTTCTCAGCTGATTTAGCTATTTGAATTGCTTTCTCTCCAAATGCTGTTTTATACGCCTTGTAATTTATAGCTATGATGGGTACTTTCATAACTAACCCCATTTAGAGGATTATGAGAAAAAACTAATCTTTACTCTGTAGTCTCTTCTTTCTTCTCATGTGTTAACATAGTTGTTTTAACCTTAGGAGCTACAGCTTTAGGACCTACTTCAACAAATCTATCCTTGAGTTTTTCAAGAACTGATGGTAATGTTGTATACTCCATTTCTTCAGGCCCTAATCTATGTGGCATGAATGGTCCATGTCTCCTTATGTAGTCTGCTATGGTCTGAGCTAATCTTCTAGTTTCATCAAATGCTGGATCATCAAAGAGATCTGCAGGACCTACTAATCTTGCATTCTTTATCTGAAATCCTAGAGCTACAACTCTTGGCGGTCCATCGAATCTAGTGCACTTTGCATGTCTAAGTCCTACAGGCATTAGTGGACCATGATGACTCCCCCTCATCCACCCAGCTACTAGATGTGGAAATGCAAAGGGCTCTAGAACTTCGCCAACTGCTGGGAAACCTGATTGTGCTCTTACAACAGCTACAGGATCATCCTTACCTACATATCTACCAGCAATGAGGCTTAGACGCTCAGTACTTACAACAGCTGCTATTTCATCGTCACTCTTTCTATAGATTCTCTTTATTATATATCTTGATGGAGTTCCTATGAGTGCTAATATATCGTATATCTCTTCTGGAGCATTCATTATAACTGCTTTACCTTCAAATACATCGTATATCTCGAATTTGAAACCTCCATGAAGTCTTGGATCAATAATCAGGCCAGCTGTATTGAAGGGATCAGCAAATATCTTGAACATGGGTAAGTTAAATGCTCCAGGCTCTGTCTTATCAGCCATAAATACCACGATTGGTTCAGCAGGTCTTTCAACAAATTCCATCTCAGCAACTCCAGGACCCAAACCTCTTACATTTCCTGAAAATGCATCTGATAATAGATCCTGACCTGCTGCATAAAGACCTAATTCCTTAGATACTCTTGCTGCTTCTTGAAAAGCATTCCAAGCTGTTTCATGGATTTTCGCGTCATCAACTCCTCTTCTATGAGTAATTATTAATTGGAGATCATCACCAACATTTGTTACGTAGTAATCAACTACAATTCCTTTAGCCTTAGCTTCTGCAAGAATTCTTGAAGCCGCAGCTATACAATCAGGATGTACAATGTGATGTCCAGCTAAGGAACCTATATCTGCTTTAATAACTGATATAGTTGTCTTGGGTTTTTCCTTTGACATACGGACTACACCCTTCGTGTACTCTAGATTCTCACAACTTAAAGAGAATTAGGTTGAGAAGAATATAGAGTGTTGAAAAGGTATACTCATTTTATACATATTTATACTATTTAGATTCTTCAGTTTCAACATATTTAGCTACGTAGTAATACTCACCTATAGATTTCTGATATCTATCAAGGTAGCTTCCAGGTTTGTTCATTCTAGGTCTTCCAGTTCTTTGATCTCTTCGAAATGTAACTCCTAGATCCTTTAAGAAAGTATTAAGTCCATGTCTAAGACTTGCTGGTTCTTGAGCTAGACCCTCAATTCCGGGTTTTCCTCTAAAGACCATAACTCTATCTGCTATGAAGTCTATTATCGATATGTCATGCTCTACAACAAATACGACAGCTCTTTTCATACGAGCAACTCTTCTTATAACTTTAGCTACTGCAAGTCTTTCTTCAATATCTATGTAAGCTGAAGGCTCATCAAGTAAGTAAACTTCGGAATCACGTAGTAATGTTAGTGCTATTGCTAATTTTTGAAGTTCACCACCACTTAGTTCTGAGGTTTCTTTCTTCAACAATCTATGAAGACCCAATTTCCTCACTACATCTATGTTTTGCCACGTACCAATCTCTATAGAAGCCGGGCAAACTTTCTTTAAGAGCTCTTCTACCGTACCTTTGAATTCCTCTCTGCGTATGTATTGAGGCTTATGACTTATGGCGAAGGCTGTTGATGTTGTAAAGCCTTCATCAGGCTCTAGTTCTCCTGCAAGTAACCTAATAAATGTAGTTTTACCTATGCCATTAGGTCCAAGAATCCCTATAACTTCACTCCTAAACGCATATCCAGATTCCGCTCTAAGTGTAAAGCTACCTAGTTTCTTCATCATTTCACTCCATTCAACAAGTTTTTCAATGCCAATGAATGTACTATCCACGGGTTCTTCGATATGGAATCTTATGGGTTCCTCACGTATTTTCATGTTTTCAGCTGGGAGAAAACCTTCTAGGAAATGATTAATACCAGCCCCAACACCATAGAGTTTGGAGAAATATCCAAAAACACCTGGTTCACCATAGACAACTGATACATAGTCTGATATATAATCAAGAACTGCAAGATCATGCTCTACAACTATTGCATAGCTATTGCTTGGTAGTAATGTTCTTAGCAATGTTGCAACTCTGAGTCTTTCTTTAACATCAAGATAGCTACTGGGTTCATCGAATAAATACACCTTAGCATCTCTCAATAGAGCTGCTGCTATTGCTAATTTTTGAAGTTCACCACCACTAAGGACTGATATATCTCTATCTAGGAATTTATTAAGAATTAAGGTCTCTACAACTTCTTTGAATAAGCCTCTTTCATCTATCTTCTTTAAAATGTTGCATACTTTACCCTTAATGTACTTAGGTATTATATCTACATGTTGAATCTTGTGAACAACTCTAATACTTCTATCAACTAATTTCTTGAAGTAGTTCTGTAATTCAGTTCCTCTAAAATGCCTAATTATATCGTCCCATTCAGGAGGAGTATCGTATTTTCCAAGATTTGGTCTAATTTCTCCTGCAAGAATTCTTAGAGCTGTTGATTTGCCTGCTCCATTCTTACCTACAACACCTACTACTTTACCTTCAATGGGTGTTGGAAGACCATATAGTTTAAAGGCATTTGGTCCGTAGCGATGTATTAAGTATTTTTCCATCTCTTCTGGTAAATTAACTACGTAGATTGCATGGTAGGGGCATTTTTTAATACATATTCCACAGGCTAAGCAACTCTCTTCGTATATGTATGCTTTTCCTCCTAAATCATCTCTTAATTCTATAGCCTTTCCTCCACTCTTATTAACTGGACAGAATCTAATACAAGGTACACCACATTTATCCGGTTTGCAAAGACTCCTATCAATGACTGCAATTCTAGCCACGCTCAACACCTATAATGGTTGAAGAATCTTAGAGGCGATTTAGGGGATCATAAAAAATATTTATTTTCACCACTCTTCTTCCCATTCTTCCTCTTCTTCCCACCATTCTTCTTCTTCCCATTCTTCCTCTTCTTCCCATTCTTCTTCTCTCATAAACATTTTCAGACCCCTACCATGAACAAGCCTAGTGCTCAATTTATAAACTTTAATCATGAAACTACTATGGAATCCTTAAGCTACTAATTTAAGCACCTCAATCTCACTCATTTTCTCTAGTTCGTAACAAAGCTCAGGAAGTGTACAGACAGGTGCCTTACCTTTTTTAAGTAATTTATTGATATTCAATCTCTTCACTCGACTCATTAGTAATTGTGGAGTCTTCCTTAGGAGTTCATTAATCTTCTCCGTATCTCTACAGGCAATTATAACTAAGCCCTTAGTTCCTTCTACAGCACCACAAACTCTTATAGCATCTCTAATTTGTCTAGTTCCACTTATTCTGAGTAGTAATTCAAGGGATGGTCTTCTAGCAATTGTGGATCCTTTATTAAGTGCTAAGTATGTTTCTAAAATTGATAGTAATAAATGATGTGGGCCTGTAACTGCTTCTTCTCTAATAATTTGTGCAATGCAGTTACTCCTTTCGGATTCTTTCAATAGCTCATCAATTCTTTCAATAATTACCTTTTCTACCTCTAATAGAGCTATATATATTTTGTTCAATACCTAGCCACCGTGTGTATAGGGCACTAAGTCTATAGAACTATTACAAGATATCTTAGCATTTTTACCTCCGAGTAAAAGATAATCTGTTCCATCAATAAATAGTAGATAGCCAGGTCTTAAATTACCATTTTCATCAATGACTGATGATAGTTCCTCGCACTTCTTCCTTAGAATGAGCAGAATATCAGATAGATTTACTAGATTATTTTCGATGCATAAATCGTTGAATTCTAGTATTTCACCGCAATTCTCTCTTAAATGACCAAAGAGTTTTACGTGGACCATTTTTTAATTCTACTCCTCTCTTTCTCTTTTCTTCATTATTTTAACTAAGTGAGTTACATAACCCGCTATTTGATTTCTTAATTTCTTAGATGGTGTTTTAAGAACTTTCTTAACCATCTCCTTATTATGATAAAAGTCTTCTGTAAATAAATCAGGGTACATTATTAAGAGTTTCTTAGCTGTTCTCTTGACTAGCGATATTCTCACTTTCCCCATCTATACTCCCATAGCCTCACTATATTGTGAGCTAAAAAACCTTCCTTACTCACTACTAACTCATAGAATCCCTTGGTCATGATCCATAAACTCCCTCATCAATTCTCCATTAAAATTTATATAGAACCGCTGCCAAAGTCTGGCAAGGAGGGTTAGAGGCCATGGCAACTTATGAACCAACAGGTATACCTGTTATAATACTAAAGGAAGGAACAACTAGAACTGCTGGTAAAGATGCTCTAAGAGCTAATATGATGGCTGCAATAGCTGTTACTGAAATGCTCAAAAGCACATTTGGTCCTAAAGGTATGGATAAGATGCTTGTAGATAGTTTAGGTGATGTGACCATAACTAATGATGGAGCAACTATACTCGATAAAATGGATGTTCAACACCCAGCAGCTAAAATGCTTGTCCAAATAGCTAAAGGCCAAGATGAGGAAGTAGGTGATGGAACTAAAACCTCAGTTATATTTGCTGGTGAATTGCTCAAGAATGCTGAAGAACTATTAGCAAAAGATATACACCCAACAATAATTGTTACAGGCTTCAAAATGGCATTAGAGGAAGCTAGTAGAAAAGCTCACGAAATTGCTGAAAGCATATCAGTAGATAATGAAGAGGCACTAATCAATGTAGCTAAGACTGCACTAACTAGCAAAGCTGTACATGGAGCTAGGGAACACTTAGCAAAGATAGCTGTTAAAGCTGTCAAACAAATAGCTGAGATGAGAGGAGATAGATGGTATGTTGATTTAGATAATGTACAAGTAATTAAGAAACATGGAGGAGGTCTTGCAGATAGTAAGTTAGTTTATGGTGTAATACTGGATAAGGAGGTTGTTCATCCTGCTATGCCTAGGAGAGTTGAGAAAGCTAAAATAGCACTACTAGACTGCCCACTAGAAATAGAAAAACCAGAGATAGATGCTGAAATAAGAATAACAGATCCAACACAAATGAGAAAATTCTTGGAAGAAGAGGAGAACATCCTCAAGGGCATGGTTGATAAGATTGGTGGTATTGGTGCTAATGTTGTTATTTGTCAGAAGGGTATTGATGATGTAGCACAACACTTCCTAGCAAAGAAAGGAATACTAGCAGTAAGAAGAGTAAAAAGATCA
>QMXA01000027.1 GCA_003661905.1 Thermoprotei archaeon
GTCTCTTACCAGGTATTCTTATGAATCTCGTTATAACTACATTACTTATTAATGGAAGGAATGATATGGGGACATTTATTGGAGGTGTTGTAAGTCTCATAACCATAGACTCTATAGAGTCTCCATGGAATGTACATCCACCACCATGGCCTGTGTTGTGTAGTAGTATTGGTGTTTCACCACCGAAGAATGCTTCACTACTAGGTACAGATACATCATATACATAGCCATTATAGGGCTCTTTACTAACTTCTTTAATGGGTATTAGAATTATTTCATCACTAAGTACGGTTCTCAGCCTATTAAGAATTGATTGCTCTTCATTCATATAGTTCCTCAGTTCATTTTTCATAATCCAGTACAGTATTTTTCTTGCTCTCTTCTTAGTTATGTATTTATTCTTTTCTAATGCATATTTGTATTTTACGGGTAAGTGCTTTACACCTAGATTCCTCAATGCATTTCTCATAATTGAGACAGGTATTAGTTCATGAGGATAAACCCCTTTACTTCTAGGTTTAAGGAGTATGTGGACAATGTAGTTTGTATCTCTTTTTCCTCCTTGTTTGGTGATGTATGAATACATTCCATAGAATCTAGCGAGCCATAATAATTCCTCAGCTAATTCTTTAGACTTTGTTACATATATAGCGTAACCTCTATCTTTAGATTCCCCTACCTTACATCCTTGGAGAAATGCTTTAACTATATTAATTGTTGAATTCCATAGGAATTCAGGTATGTGTTTCTCTTCTGAATTGCCTTTCATAAGTTTCTCAAATACCATAGCAAGTAGTGGATGGCGAAATTCGTAGATATTATGATTGCCCTTACCATTAGCACGTGGCTTAATACTGAACCTATTCTCCATCACTTTAACGACTCTTCTTGCAACACTGTTTTCTGATGAGTTGAATGTAAAGCATATCTTTCCATCTATACCAGGTTCCACGTATCCCCTCGCTAAGTAAGAACCTAGCACCAATGCTAATTCTTCATCTATATTCAAAAAAGCTGGGAGACATAAGTCATTGATACATATCCTAGCTTGCTCTAGTTCTCTATTAAGCAATTTACTACTCATTCTCTTAGTAATTTTAGTTCTTTCACCTGACCTCATAACGATCTCTACATTGTCTACATTCTGTAGAAGTTCTATGAGATTTATTTTCACTAAGGATTTTTGATTATTTCTTCTCGATATGAAACTTATGAGTATTTCATTGGGTTTTAACTCACATACAGGTTTGGTTTTAATTTCAAGGGTATTTTCATCAAGTACAAATACGCTGTGGCTTGCTGTAGCTTTAAGCTCACCACCTCTATACCCTATTCTATATATCTCATTGGCTCTATGCCTTAGAACATACCTTATTGGAGCCCAAATAACATTTCCTTCAGTATTTAGTGTAAGAACTTCTAGACCTTGGACGCTTTTAGGTACGCGATCTTCACTAGGTTTATAGAAGTTATCGACTAATTTACCAATGGATATGAGGGTAATTACACCTCTATTTCTATCCCTTATAAGTATTGGTGTATCACCAGTTACTGAAGCTAGTGCTTGTACAAATACATAAGCTTCTTCACCTCTAATTTCACCGACGATTATGAATTGTGCACGTTCTCTAAGAGATAACTTAACTAAGTCAAAAAGACCTATCTCTGTTTTTGCTTCGGCTAAGCTATAGACATGCCTAGCTACTAGTGGTTTCCAACCAATATGAGGTAATCTTAATTCAGGTGTATCTTCAATAGTTACAATCTTCCACGAGGGTGGGAGCATTGATGCTAATGCATTAAGGAGAGTTGTATTATGAACTAATATCGTATTTACCTCAAAATTCTCTAAATTCGGAACTTCTATATCATAGACATAGTCAACATCACTATTAATAATTTCAATACTTACTACCTTTTCCAAAATTATTTTAGAGTTCATAGATCCAGGATCTACAGTGTTGTTTTCCTTTAAAGACTTCGGAATTTCGAAGTTTAATACTCCTGAAACATAGTTACTGAGTTTCTCAATGCATTGTAGAGGCAAGGAAAGAATGTAAATTTCATTTGAATTATTTCTCTTAACCTCAATTGTTGGATAGATATTAAATATAGCAAATATGTAAAGAAGCTCATGAACTGATCTGCTATTACTCAGCTCTAATCTTATAACATTTCTATCGATATAGCCACTACCATCAATTACTCCTAGTATAAATGATGCTAGCCATTCCTTACTCATGATCCAGGCTATATCAGGGAGTTTCTTATCAGAGCTATTAGCTATAAGAAGTGCTTTAAGTATTTTGGATACTGTATTGTCCAAATTCACTCTCATAGAGTTCTTGGCGTTATGGTTATTGTATTTGAAGCCAAGCTTATTTAGTGAGTATTCTAAGCGTTGTTTAACTCTTTGATCTCTGAGTTCTATACTTATAAATTCTCCATCATTATGATTATGAATCATAGAAATTCCTAATAGGTATCCAAATTCAGGTCTAAGCAATGAGCTTAGAGGAATTTGTTTGTCACTATATTTATCCGCTACATATATTTCATCTAAGTTAGTAAATTTATCAATTATTTGAGGATCTTTGAATTTCCCTTTGGAATTCTTGATATTTAGTGATAATCCCTGCTTACTTGGTAGTTCTATAAGTAATCTCATTACCGTGGTTTCATTTGGTCTAGGTATATCTATTGATGAAATTCCTACGAGGTAATCATCGCTTTTTATATTTAAAGGTCTAGCAATTCTTAACACATTATCTGAATTCATAACAAGTAGTGAATGGTCTTGAGTTACGATGATTTCTCTACCACTACTTAGCTTAATTTTCACAAGTTTCTCTGGGGATTTATGTCTGATGATATATTTAGGTCTAGCCCAAGTTATTTCAGATTTATTGATTGACAGTACTTTAATGTCTATGTTACTTAGCTCTATATACTCTATATCTCCTTCCTTAATCATGGGGGCTTTACTTCTTAGAATATTCCACAGCTCTTCTATTGTTAATACTCTAGGTATATTATTCATCAATACAATTAATGTGCTCTTGGGATGTACGGATTTTCCACTAGCCATTTCACCGACTATGAATATTGAGCCCTTGTTTTCTAGTAAAATCCACCAATAAGCTGCCATGAGTGATGAAATAGTTCCGAATTTAATGAGATGAGTTATAGTTAATGGCTCTTCTCTGAATTTTCTAATAGTCATACTTGAGCCAAAAGGTGTTACCTCTCTAGAGAATGTTATGCTAACTCTATGTTTTTCTGGGAGAGCACCTTCAGCTACTGGAAAGGCTGTAGACACATGTTTCTTGGATTTATGGGCAACCATTGTTATGAGTCCATCGAGATATTCTTCTTCATCGAAAGCTAAGTTGGTTAGTAGCCAATCGAGGTATGAGTAATCTCTATGAAAAACTCTAATAGGTTTTCCAACTCCCTCAAGTGATATATCCTCAATTCTTGGATCTTTAATCAAGACATCGAGAGGGCCATAACCTATTACATCACGTACTATGTAGTACATTAATTTATCGAAGGACTTCTCAACAAGTTCTTTAATGCCTAGTTTTTTCGATGTTTCAAATATGTGGCTCTTTATATATTCAATAGGATTTTCAATCTCAATAGGTTTAACTGTGAAGTATAGTGAATCCATAAGTATTTCATAGAGCTTTTCCTCCTCATCATCTAGTTCAGGTTCTTCTATTATATAGTATCCCATTCCTTCGAATTCATATATGTATACTCTTGCATCACCAATGTCATAGGTTTCCAATAATTCTCCTTTCTTTATTAAATCTATGAAGGGTGAAAGTGAAGCTCTAACTAATTTAAATCTTCGTAGTGGGGGGGCTTCAATCCCTTTCCTTCTCCATAATTTAGTACTTTTCAACTCTGAACAACCCCGTCCCTAATTATGATCATATAACTATTACCTCTTGATGTAACAAGTATTATATTAATGTTTTCAGCACCTATAGCTATTTGATAGGTAGTGCTTTGTCCTGGTGCTATAACTCTTTCAGATACTGGAGCTTCGTATAGAACTTCACTATCTAGATCGTGTATAAGTATAGTAACTATATGAATTACTACAGAGCCTGAATTAGTTATTTTTATGGTTAGTGTTCCTTCAGTAATGTTATAATTAGCATCCACTATTAACTTCTCAAAAAGTCTATCTCTTTCTAAAGACTCCATGTAATGTATTGTATCAGCGTATGTTCCCAGTTGGTAAAAAGCCACCATGGTTATTGATATGATAGCTACTATAGCTATTATAAATAGAAGTGCACCTATTATATTCGATATTCCCCTCTTCATACTTGACCACCTACTACAAATTCATATATAAAGGCATTACCTAGCTCAGTGAATATCGTTATTGTATGTAGACCTTCTGGAAATGGATATGTTATTGATATAATAGCTAATCTATTATCTAGAGGTATGGTATAGTCAAGATCAGTACCTTCAATAGTTACTACTCTGTAATAATCTCTATCAATAGGATTTCCATCAACGATTATGGTGTTTATAGTGATGGCTCTTTCGCCATAATTATAGACAACTATGTCTATGTATGAATCACTTGAATACGAATAGATAAAGGCTAATCTCTCAAGAAGCATCTCTTTTCTCTGTGAGAATAGTTCTACTAATGCTCCTCGACTCTTCTCAAAATACATAACGAAATTCGTTATATACATTATTAGAGCTGATACAGCTATGACAATAAGTATAATTGCTGCAACAATTTGTGATACTCCTTTTCTCACGGATTTCACCTATATAGTTCTGCATAGAGTGCTGTAAGCAGTGCTAATTTCCCTAGCTCTTCATCACTGAATTGTAGGAAGTATGGTGAGCCCCAATGTACGTAGAGTCCTTTACCTAGATTAAGTACGAATGATCCACTAAGTTTATCACATCTTGTGTAGAACAACCTATTTATCCATTCCTGGGGTACATGATGTGTTATGAGTGAGAAACGAATGTGCATAAAATCTGTGAGTTTATTAGCTATTTCTGAATACCCCAAATTACTAAGCCATGTTCTTAAATCAGGAATTTCAGCGGTACTTGGATAAACATAGTACTGCTTACCACCACCGCAAGTTATAATACACCAATTCTTTTCTATGCCGAGGAAGTGTTTAATTCCGAATTTATGTAACATCACCATTGCATTGCCATCTGATGCGTAGTAGAATGGATAGCCTGTTATGTGTGACCATATCCATCCATACTCTCTTACATTCTCACCTATCTTCTCTATGAACTCATATGGATTACCTATGTATTCTGTTGGTATAGGTACTATGCCTCCAAATGGGTTGATAATCATTACGTTTCTGTATTCAGTGGGGTGTTCAACTATGTATTTCCAATCCTCTAGATTATTGATTACTTTAGTTAATATTCCTAGATCTTCTACTATTTCGAGTATTCCATCAACTACTTTACTTACATTCTCCATGCTTCCTGCTTTATCTTTCCCATGTACGTGTCTAGGTTCTATGTGTAGCATGGTTGTTGGTGCTAATATTAGTACTTTGCCATTGAATAGTTGTATTCCTGTACACTCAACTCCTACAGCATTTGAACCTCCATTCTTTAGCTCTACTATTTCTACAACGTATTTTTTACCTACTAGGAATTTACAGCCATACTTTCCTTCAATTATTATGGTTTTGGTTGTTTTCGGAGGTATAGTTTCTATTTTACTTATTACCTCCTTGAACTCTGTGTATAGTTTTGTAACTATGTCTACTGGATAGTCATTTCCATTATATACCTTGAGCACTAATCTTACATACCCATAGTGTTTAACAAGCTTGGCATCTACAATTTCAAGAGTACTTGCAGAGAATTGTGATAATGAAGCTATTTGAGCGTAATATATGCTAGCTACAGCAATAACTATAGCTGTCAGAGTTATCGCTATGATTACTGGTGATACAGCTTTCCTCATAGTCATAGAGATTATATACCCCATGACTATATCGTTTCAGAAATAATAACACCTACTATACATAGTTAAGGCTCTCCAAAATAAGAGAGGATATTACAGTATTCATTAAGGCCTTGGTTTTAGTTTCGTAATTACTCTAGTAGTTGCGAGCAAAACGAAAAGTACTGTAACAGCAAGCCCGGCTGTGAAATATATCAATGCCTCTGATAGTGCTTCAGGTCTTTCACGGAGCTTAGCTAAGTTCATTAATATAAATATGAATATTGCTGCAATAATCACTGAGGTAATTGCCATAGCTATGTCTATGTGTATTGTATTTGTTTTCCTCCCATGCTCCATGAATTCGAAAAATCCAGCCATCATACTTAACCTCTTGTAGTTACTATAATTAATCTACTTGGTAATTTAATGAAGTTTAGTGAGAGTGATATATATCCTACTGCACTTATCCAAAGTGCAACCATGTGTATTGGTACTAAGCCTGGTAGTAATGCTATTAAGTGGAGGAATAGTGCTATGAATAAAGCTGCAGTTGAGATCTTAGCTAGGTAAGTTTCAACTAAGCGCATTACATAAATCACTGAAATTGCTGTGAGTAGTGCTATTATTGTAGGGTATATAGCTGTAGCTATGTTAAGTGCTAGTGCTGCATATTTCATCTGAATTTCTCTGAGTCTAACAAAGAGCATGTAGTAAAGGATTATTGAGTATGTAGTGATTGCTAGAAATGGTACTGTTAGAAGAACTAAACCACAAATGCGTAGAGCTCTAAACCTCATATACTTACCAAGAGCTCTCCATGTAATACCAGCTATGATCAATCCGGTAAATATTATTGGACCTGAGCATACTAATGCAAGAGCGGGTTTTTCATTCAGTATTGTGAATAGAATTATTGAGATGACGAGAAGTCCATAGCCAATTGATCCTAGAATCTTAACTCTCGGTAAGTATATGGCTACTTCCTCTACACTCACCTAGATCTCCAAACATTACTTTACTCAATTCCCCTATTTCTCTAATGCTGAGTTCAGTAACTTGTTCTTTCCTCATTAATTCGATTGAGGTATTTCATCATTACATGTGTTTTGCAATAGCACCGATAAACTCTCATACTAATCTCTGTGTGGAGAGATCTATGAATATTCATAGAGATCGCGTATTTTATAATGAGAAGGTGGTTGAAGCAGCGTTTAGAGGTAGAGGTATTGAAGTGAATAAGTTAAGTGCTAGTGTTATGGGTTATAGATCTTGTATCAATGGTTGTTG
Source organism: Thermoprotei archaeon (assembly GCA_003661905.1). Lineage (GTDB taxonomy): Archaea > Thermoproteota > Thermoprotei_A > Sulfolobales > Ignisphaeraceae > B12-G17. Next base: position 7,262 of record QMXA01000027.1, read on the forward strand.
GGCTATTGTTTCGTGTCAGAGTTGTGGTGATATTGATCTAGAGTCTCAACTTAGATCTCTTGAATCTATTGTTGTGAAGAGGAAGTGCCCTGGTATTTCTTCTGCTAACTTCTTCTCTGGCTCGGTTTCTCTTGGTTCTATGGATAGGGATCCTGTTGAGCTTGTGAAAGTTGCTGCTGATATATGTGATGAGTTTAGTGATGTTGATTGTGAGTTTATCTTGAATGTTCGTGATGTTGAGAGAGTTATTGATAGATTTGGTGATTCTGCTAAGGAGAGGAAGGTCGTTATTGAGGTTATTGCAGCTATGATTGTTAAGAGGCCTAGAGTTGGTTCAGGTAGTTTTGCTATGAGTTTTGTTGGTGATCTTAGTTCTTTGAAGGAGTCTCAGATTGAGAGGGTTTTGAGGAGTATTTATAGGAGAGCTCAAGCATCTTCTAAAGCTAAGCTTCTTAATCCTCTTGCATCTGGTAGAGCTGAGGTTATTCTTAGGCATGATGCTGCAGCAGCTTTATTTCATGAATTATCTCATTTATTAGAAGCTGATGCTGCTAGTCACTTACTTATAGGTACTCAAGTAGGTCCTCCTGAGTTAGATATCTATGATGATCCTAAGTACTTTGGTTCATCAGCTATTAGGTTATTTGATGATGAGGGTGTTGTTACATCTAGGAGATCTCTAGTTGAGGGAGGTGTTGTTGTTGATCTTCACCACACATTATCAACAGCTCATCTCTTCAATAGTAGACCTGGATCAGCTCATGGACTATTCCATGCGCCAAGGCCATTTCACACAGCACTAATTGTTAAGCCAGGTGATTGGGGTGAGAGAGAAGTTGTTGAAGAGACTAGAAAAGGATTCCTAGCAGAAGGATTACTACAAGCAGAAACTATAGGGAACTACATAAGAATAGTGCCAGAAACAACGTGGTACATAGAGAAAGGAGAAATAAAAGAACCAATAAGAATAAGAGCAATAAAAATACCACTACAAAAACTCAAAACAATAACAGCACTAACAAAAACACTACACACAAGAACAACATACGAAAAAGAACACCTAATAACAGAAACAACACCAACAACAAAACTACAAGCATACATAGAATAAACA
>QMXA01000028.1 GCA_003661905.1 Thermoprotei archaeon
AGGTCTATCAGCTTTTCCTTTAATAATTACATATTCATACCCTGCAAATCTAAGTTCTATTGCCCAATGCCCTCCAGCATTGCTTTTGAAGTACCGCTGAGTTAGAGGGCTTTTACTTGTAACTGTTAATTGACCAGCAGTAGGTATGAATGTTCCAGTAAATGGACCTGTACCAAATATTAATACATTATCTTCACTCAATGGGTGAATTCTATTGTTAACCAACTTCCAGAGGAAGTATGCATTAACTCCTCTCCCACCAATATACTTTACTATGGCATCTTTTGGTACTTCAATGACTTTGATTTCCTTTGTTGATAAGTTTATGAAGAGAGCTCTTTGCTTAAATATATTTTCACTCATATCTTACACCCTTGAGGAGCTTAATTTTACTAATCATACTCTCATGCTTAGATATGAGATTTTCATACGTAATATCAACATACTTCATGGCTTGGGGAAAAATACATACCTTAACACATTCGGGATCTCCATCACATAAATCGCATTTAACTGCTTTACCATTCTTATCTATGAATATTCCGTTGTAGGGGCATGCTTTAACACAATTTCCACAACCAATACATTTATCCCTATCAACTTTAACAATACCCAGTTTATTATCCAGGTAGAGTGCTTCTACAGGACATGCATCTAGACATGGATGTTCCCCGCAATGCTCACATACTAGGGGTATATATACATTGTTTATTTCATCACTGAGTATTCTTACCCTCGAGTATGTAAAGTTAAATTTTCCTTCATGTTTGAAAGAGCATACAAGCATACATAATCTACAACCAGTGCACTTCTCATAATTAACTAATAAAACCTTTCTCAAAGCACTTCACACCCACTCTATATTAGAGTTGAGGAATGAGCTTTCTACCTGTATTGAAGGCCTTTATATTTAGCTCTACATACTTTGAAGGTGAGCGCTCCCTTATACTTTCAACTAGATATCTATGATCTATGGGAAAACCACTTACTCTTGATAATACTCCAAGCATTACTGTATTTGTTAATAGGGAAGAGCCTATTGATTTAGCTACTTCAGTAGCATTCACCTTAATTACCTTAGCAGAGAATTTCTTCACAACTATATCTTCAACTTCCTTCGGATCTGGATATTTACTTTGGCCAAGCATTATCTGTCTAGGTGGAAAGATATATGTATTGACTATGAGTAACCCTCCTCTCTTAAGATAATTAAGATATCTTAAACCCTCTAGAAACTCTAGCCCTAGTATTACATCAGCATCTCCAACTCCGATAAGAGGTGAGTGAATTACTCTTCCCAAACGAACATGAGCACTTACAGACCCTATCCTCTGAGCAGCTGTAAATGTTTGCCCAACTCTAGCTGATAGTCCAGCTCTTACTGCTGCATTAGCCAATATTGTCGCCGCTAAAATAACCCCTTGACCTCCAACTCCTGCTAGTACTACATTAAATGACTTCTCAACTGTTTTACTCATTACTGGCCCACCTCCTCAATTGCATTGAATGGACATATATCTACACATACCCCACATCCGGTACATAGGAATGGATCTATATGTACTTTCTTAGTTGAGCTATCATATATCATAGCTGGACAACCAAAGTCCCTAATACATAGTAAACAACCCCTACACTTATCTTGGACAACAGCATATTTCTTCAACTTAATACCCTTAGCTCTAGCCATTCTTGAATATAGTAGTGCACAAGTTCTTCTTAGAATTACTACTGCAGGACCATTAAATTCTATTGCCTCTCTAAGAACTTTCTGTGTTTCCTTCAAGTTATATGGATCTACTATTTTAACAAATTCAACACCACAAGCTTTCGCTAAATCCTCAATAAGAACTTTCTTACTCTTAGCTCCCGTAGCGGTATAACCAGTTCCTGGGTGTGGTTGATGACCTGTCATAGCAGTTGTTTCATTATCCAAGATAAGCACTTTAATCTTAGAATTATTATAAACAGCATTTATTAATGGAGGAATCCCGTTGTGAAGAAATGTTGAATCACCAATTACTGCTATAACAACATCACTTGCCTTAGAGAGTTCGAAACCGGAAGCCATACTTATGCTTGCTCCCATGCAAATACATGTATCTAGAATATTGAATGGACTTGCCTTACCTATAGTATAACAACCTATATCTCCAGTAACTATGTAACTCTTCTTAATCTCTCTTAGAACCTTTCTAAGAGAATAGTAAGTTGCTCTATGAGGACAACCAGCACAAAATGCAAGACCTCTTTGCGGTACACTGAAATCTGTTGTAGAGAGCTTTTCAGTCACTTCATAGGGGATGTTCATGAATTTAGCTATTGCTATAGCAACTGTATCTGGATTCAATTCTCCTACTAATGGTAAGAACCCATCTAACTTTCCATAGATTTCCGTATCTATATTGAATTTCTTAGCTAGTGCTAGAACCTGTTTTTCAACTATCGGATCGAGCTCCTCAACTATGAGTATCTTTCTATTTCTCTTTAAGAATGATAAAACATTCTTCTCAGGTAGTGGATTAGAGGAACATATCTTCAATACATTAACTTTATCTCCGATATTTAATTTATCAATAGCGTAGAGAACGTAATTATATGCTACCCCCACCGTGATTATTCCTATATCTACTGCATTATTTAATATCAGTTTATTGAAATCTAAATTATCTATGACTTCCTTTATTTTATTCTGTTTCTCCTCCAATATTTTATGTCTTCTTAATGCTGTTGGACCAACACATACCCATCTATCTGGGTCTCTTGGAAAGCTAGGTTTACGAGAAGACTTTGTAATCTCACCAAGAACTACTTCTCCAAATGTATGGCTTAGACGCGGTGTTGATCTTAACATCACTGGTATTTGATGCTCTTCAGATATTGAGAACGCAATTCTGGTCATATCCTTTGCTTCTTGGGGATTAGTAGGCTCTAGTACTGGGATTTTCGCTAACATAGCATAGTATCTATTATCTTGCTCTGTCTGTGATGTGTGACATTGTGGGTCATCAGCAGATATGAGTACAAATCCCCCGATTACTCCTATATAAGCTAGAGTCATAAGTGGATCAGCTGCTACATTAACTCCAACATGTTTCATAGTGACTAAAGATCTCAAACCTGAGAGAGATGCACCAACTGCAGTTTCTAGAGCTACTTTCTCATTAATAGCCCAATTAACATATATTCCGAGTTTATCAGCTACTCTAGCTAGTGCAGCAAGTATTTCTGATGAAGGTGTTCCTGGGTAACCTATTACGAAATTAACACCAGCTTCAATAGCGCCTCTAGCAATAGCTTCATTACCTAATAAAAGTACACGATTTCCAGGATTACCAAGAATCCAACTCATAACCCATCACCAAATGATATCAACATACCGTACGATAATTATAGAGTGCATTAATAAATTCTTATCCTCTTTCCCTACGCAGATACATACCATATCTAATCAATGAAGCCATTGCGAATACTGCTCTTTCTGGTGTATCGTAAACAGGTATACCAGCTTCTTCAACCATCGACGGACCTTCTCCTGCAAATTCCTTTGCTAACCAACATACTACCATGGGCTTCTTGTATATTTCCCTGTACTTAATGATTATTCTAGCTACTTCTTCACCACCTCTTAAGGGTCCAATGACTATTAGCAATATACCACTTGGATCTTCATTTTTAAGCACTGTTCTTAGAGCTATTTCGAATCTTTCAGGTCTTGGATCACCAGTTACGTCTATAGGATTCTCTACAGCACATTGAGGAGGTAAGAGCTTTCTTAGCTCACTAATTGTTTTACTGGATAGTCTAAGTAGCTTAATATTATGATCACGGCAAGTATCTGCAGCTATCGCACCAGGACCACCTGCATTTGTTATTATAACTATTTTATCTCCATATGCATATTGCTTTGATGCAAGAGCTAATGATGAATCAAGTAATTCCTCTGTCGTGTATACTCTCAATGCTCCACACTGCTTAAAAGCTGCATCGAAAATTTCATCTCTTCCTGCTAATGTCCCTGTATGAGATAATACAGCTCTTGCACCTTCAGGAGATCTACCAGCTTTTAATATGACTATAGGTTTGAGTAATGATGCTTTCTTTGCTACCTCCATGAACTTTCTGCCATTCCTTAGACCCTCTATATATAGTGCTATTACCCTAATGTTCTCGTCTTTTGCTAAGAACTCTATGAGATCCACCTCATCAACATCGCACTTATTACCTATGCTTACGACTACATTGAAGAAACTCATTCCAAGCCTATTAGTTAGACTAATTAATGCACCACCATAAGCACCACTTTGTGTTATAAAAGCAACTGATCCCTTCTTCTTAGGAACTGGACCGAACCATGCTATTAAGTTTGCTGATAAGTTTATTAACCCTTGACAATTAGGGCCAATAACTCTAATTCCATTTCTCCTAGCTATTCTAACGACTTCATCTTCTAATTTCCTTCCTTCTTCACCTATTTCACTAAATCCAGCTGATATTATAACCACGCCCTTAACATTAGCTGCTGCACAATCTTCCATTGCACTTGGTACTAGTGGTGCAGGAATGACTATAACTGCTAGATCCACATCTTCAGGTACATCTCTTATATTTCTATATGCTTTCAATCCAAGAATTTCATCGGCCTTGGGATTTATAGGATATATCCTTCCTTTGAATCCTCCATTTAAGAGATTTTCAACTACATTATGCCCTATTTTCCCTTTAGTTCTTGAAGCTCCAATAACAGCTACATTTCTTGGATAGAACGTAGGGGCTAGGTTCAAGGATTCAACCCCCACCAGCCTAGACAACCGGCTATGTTATTTATAAAGTATCAAACAGCTCTAAGATGAGATCCGAAGTAACTTGATTAGTGACCCTTTACATTAATTACTGTCTTCGATGCATAGGGTACAATAGCTATTTCCGGCTTTCCTTTTACGTATTTTAGGGCGAGTTTCAGGGCTTCATCCATATTACTTGCATAGGTGAATAGCATTTGCTCTATTTTGTGTCTTTCAATACTTGAAACAACTATGAATCTAGCTCTACTTAGAACTCTATAGCATGTAAACCACCCAACATGAGGCCCTAGCTTCAACCCCTCTCTTAATCCTCTTTCAACAACTTCCTCTGGTGATGATGCTTTCACTAACCATTCCTCCATTAATGAATCTCCAACACCATCTCTACATTCAGCAACTAAAATAACCACACCGCCATCCTTAACTACATACCATAATGGATTTACAGCCTTGCTTAGGGATTGATAAAGATTTATATCTTCAGGATATTCTCCAGGACTAACTATTAGAATATCAACAGGTGATTCTAGGCTAACTCTATATATCTTATCAGCTATTCTAACTCCCTCCCTCCATGCTATGTAAGGATCACCAGCAACCACTCTATATACTTCATTCTCAGTATTTAGAATAACATTGACTATAAAATCCAGCCCTGCTAATTTCGCAGCTTCTTCCATATCCTTACTTATGGGATTCTCTTCTATTTCTCCTGGTCTCACTTTTGGATGAGTTAAGAACTTGAAATGATTGTAGCTAATGGTTTCTTCACCAGCAACTCCTGGTAGAATTATTTTTCTACCTCCACTATAGCCAGCTATTATATGTGGTCTTATGCATCCAGTAGCTATTTTTAGATCTGCCTCAAAAACTGTTTTATTTATGTAAATCTTATTTCCAAATGAAGTTTCTCCAATGTATATAAGATTGCTCTTGTCTTTTGCGTTGTGAATCTCTATTTTACTAACATTTCTCACTACTTCCTCTCCAATTCTATTCTTTATCTCCTCGAATGAGGGGGGTGTATGTGCTCCTGTTGCAACAACTATTGTTATTTTATCCTTACCTATGCCCGAGCTATTCAATTCTCTTAATATTTCAGGGAGAATTATATTATCTGGTACAGGTCTTGTTAAATCACTAATAATTATGACTGCTTTCCTTATGTCTCTTGAACTGATTATTTCACTAAGCGGTTTAGACCCTATGGGCTTCTTAAGAGCTTCTCTTATTCTAACTCTAGGATCTCTGAGACCTGGTACATCTCTTGGAATTAGTAGCTTTACAGAAATATTATCTGGGAAAGAGACTGTTAGATGAGTGGAGCCATAAGGTATACTTACTTTCACATTCACCATCCTATGATCTATTTTATTCCTTATTTACGGGTTCTTAAGTTCATATATTCTAGCCCTAATTTAATTAACTTCGCTGTTTCGGCTACTCTTCTCCCAACCTGCCTTGCCGCTTCTAAACCTGCTTTATCCTCTTTAACTGCTTCAAGATCTCTAGCTGTTTTACCTAGGGTCCATGCTGCTGCACCTATGTATGATGTTGGTGTATAGCCTGAAACAACTATAATATCCATTGTTAGGAAGAAGTGAATTATTGTTGCTAATGCATGTTCAACACCTCCATGGCGATCATACCCTACAGCGATAGCGCCACCAACTTTCTTAGAGAAATCTCCTCTAAATGGAGCTTCGGGATAGAATCTCGCCTTCATCAATGTTGTTAATCTATCCATAAATGCTTTTAACTGTGCTGTTACTGTGTGCATATAAACAGGTGTTCCTATAATTATTCCATCAGCTTCTACGAACTTTTTATATAGTGGTAACATATCATCTTGCTGAATACATAGTACTTTTCTATCTACACATTGATAACAAGCTAAACAAGGATTGATTTTCTTACCCCTTAATGGTATGAACTCTATTTCAACATCTCCAACTTCCTCAGCTGCTTTCAAAGCCTCTTTAACAAGAATCTCCGTATTCCCTTTTCTAGGACTTCCACTTATTCCAATTACTTTAACTAGGACCATGATTTAACCCCGAAAATGTTTTATCTCAATTAATGAATATTGTAGATGCACTTTATAAATCTCAATGGTTTCAATTTTTAACTATGCATTTTCCGGTTAATGATTACGAAAACGAGAAAAAGATTTATTTGAATAATCTAAGTGATTGTTCGGTTTTGAGATCTACTATAGAGATGCATAGTTTTTAATCAACTTTAAGTATAGCTCCTTCCGCTGCTGAGGTGACCGAGTGAGCGTATCTCACTAGGTATCCCTTGGAGATTTTGGGTTTCGGTGCTTTCCATCTCTTAGCTCTTTCCCTTAGTATATCTTTTGGAACTTTTAGCTCTAATCTCCTGTTGGGTATATCAATGAGTATTAAATCATCATTCTCCACTAAAGCTATTGGGCCTCCTTCAGCAGCTTCTGGTGATACATGACCTACGGTTGGTCCCCTCGTTGCACCAGAGAATCTTCCATCAGTTACGAGGGCTACTTTATCATCTAATTTCATGTGTCGTAGAGCTTCTGGTGAAAGTATCATTTCCCTCATTCCTGGGCCTCCTCTTGGCCCTTCATATCTTATAACTATGACTTCTCCTCTTTCAATCTTCCCATCGTATATTGCTTTTACAGCTTCTTCCTCGCTATTGAAGACCTTAGCCCTTCCTTCAAATGTCAACATATTAGGAGGCACAGTTGTTGTCCTTACAATCGCGCCTTTAGGTGCTAATGAACCTTTTAATACAGCTAAACAACCTTCCTTATGAACAGGTTTTTCCAGCGGTCTTATGACTTCCTCATTAGCTATTACAGCTTCCGAAATTATTTCACCTATAGTTTTACCAGATACTGTCAGGCATTCTAAGTGTAGCAAGTTCTTTAGACGTAGCATTACTGCTGGAATACCACCAGCATTATCTAGATCAATCATCATGTAGGGTCCTGAAGGCCACATATTACATATGTGAGGAGTTGTTCGACTAAGTTTATCAAATATATCCATATCTATATCTATGCCTAGTTCATGAGCTATGGCTGGTACATGTAGAACCATATTTGTTGAACCTCCTAGTGCTAGACCTATTCTAATAGCATTCTCAAATGCTTCTTTAGTCATGATTTTGGATGGGGTTATGTTCTTCTCCAATAATTTAACTATTTGATAACCACTTATTTTGGCGATTCTAAGTTTTCTCGCATCAACAGCATGAGCCGTAGCACAGTATGGTAAGGTCATCCCTAGTGCTTCAGCTATGCAACCCATAGTATTAGCTGTATACATCCCAGGGCATGAACCTGGACCTGGACATGCATGCATCTCAAGTTCCAGTACTTCCTTTTCAGTCATTTCTCCTCGCTTATATCTTCCTACAGCATCTGAGACATGTAGTGCTGTTATTCTTTTACCACGATATATCCCAGGTAACATTGGTCCTCCAGTAACCATTATAGCTGGGATATCAAGTCTTGCTGCTGCCATAAGCATTCCTGGAACAATTTTATCACATGAACCTATCAAGACCATCGCGTCAAATCTATG
>QMXA01000029.1 GCA_003661905.1 Thermoprotei archaeon
TATATTGCTGATCTCTTCCTCCAAGGAATATGTGGTCATCGGGAAACCCCATTAATCTTGCTTGCTCTCTAACTGTTAATAGTCTATTCTCGAAAGGATGAATAAATCTTGAAGAGCCAAGTATTGTAGGAGCTATTCTATGCGGACTAAGCTTTATGTAATTAGGGAATCTCCTTCCACGAGCTCCTTCATATAGATATAATGACCTACCCCATCTTACTTTACTTATTTTCCTAAGCTTTCGAGGACTTAGTTCAAGAAGATCATGATTTGGTACATGTTCAGATCCTGGCTCAGGTAATCCTGCTAGAGCTTCCATAACTGTTATACGCTTCTTTAATTTTCTAGGCTTTATTCTTACATTAGAAATAAATACTCTAACTCTATGACTTGGTACTCCATAATCCTCAGCTCTTAGAATATTGAAATAAATATTTCTATACCCTATGGATTTGAATTCAGAAATTAATACATTTTTAAGCCCATTATCCATTATAGCTGGGACGTTTTCCATAACAAATACTCTTGGTTTAAGCTCACCTACTAATCTAATGAATTCTAATGTTAATCTACCTATAGGATCTTTATAGAGTCTATCAAGAGGATCTGGGTATCGCCTAGGATTAGCACCCGTAAATGGTTCACAAGGTGGTCCTCCTATCACTATATCTATATGCTTTCGATTTATGAAATAGCTTATATCATCACCACTTATTTCCTTTATATCTTCAACTATTGTTACTGATTCCGGAAAGTTCATTTTAAAGCTACGAGCACAAGCACTATCATTATCTATTCCAAATATTATTGTGAAACCTATTTCTTTGAATCCTCTTGAGAAACCTCCAGCACCACAAAATAAATCAACTACTACTCGAGAGTTTGTGTTCTTCAATGTTTATCTCCTCTTGCAGTCTCTCAGCAATTCTTCTAAGTATTTCAATCACTTGAGAATTGTCAAGAGCTTGAAGTTCGCCACCGCATCTAGGGCAAGTAAATCCGTTTTCATATGCTTCATCAAATGTATATCTAGAACCATCGAAGGGACATATGAAGAATTGATTGTTCTGTTCATACTCTAGTCTATTGAGAATTTTTCTCAATACTGATCTTTTTCTTTGCAAAATTATTGATGGTAGCTCCTCAGTATTAATACGCCAATAATACACATACCAATTAGTTGTTTTATCTCTAACTCTTCTATAAATAGTTAAATTTAGTCTTGAGAGCTCATAGAGAGCTCTTCGAACATCATTTACCTTCATATTCAGTTTTTGAGCTAATTGTTCATCAGTAATCTCATCCTGTTCATCTAGAAGAGCTTCAAATACTTTCTTTGCATCTTCACCTAGCTCATTGCTAATTACACTTATCAATACGTTTAGTGAATTCATGATCTCTTCACCACTTTCTTACCTCTAAACTGGGGAACTATCACTAATTTAGCGTCTGGAAAGGTTATATTGATTTCTTTACCTTCCCATAATCTATCGAGGAATATTGCAAGAGCTGCTACCTCTGAATGAGGTTGATGCCCTACTGCAACATTGTAATGGGAGATTTCGTAAAATATTCTGGGAACTTTTTCAGCACCTACAATTACAAGTATATTCTGACACTTCTCTTTAATCTCATTAACTATGTTAGGTATGTTTATTCCATACATTGTTAAATGAACTACACATCCGTGATTTCTCCATTCCTTTACATACTTAACGGAGTTAATTCCCATGATTATTTCAAAATCCTTCCCTCCCCAATTATCAATAACCTTCCTTATAGATTCTTCAACACTTTTATCTACTACATCACCTAGTATGAATCCTTTCGCGCCAAATGCTCTTGCAACTAATGCTACATGTGTGGTTACTCTTTTATCTCTACTAGGTCTATGTCCTATCCTAAGTACATAGACTTTGTATTTCTCAAGGCCAGAATTTTCCATATGGCATCCCTTAATATGCCTATGTTGTGCTTCTTAGTAGCAGAAACCGGAATTACATCAACTATGTAGTCATAGTTTCTCTTACTTATAGTCTCTACTAAATCTAGTCGTCTCTCTATGGAGTTATTTACTAAGTCAACTTTATTAGCTGCAATTATTATGGGTTTACTGACAACACCTAATTCCTTAATTATTTTTATTGAGCTTTCAGTTTTACTTACTATATTTTCCTCAGATTCAGAAATATCAACAACTAATAATATACCGTCTGAGTCAACAATCTCTTCAAGTGTTGCATAGAACGCTTCAATAACTTCTACAGGTACATCTCTTATGAATCCTACAGTATCTACTAAAATTACTTTCCTTCCATTTATAAATGCTGTAGCAGATTTAGGAGATAGAGTTGTGAACATTTCAGGACCTGTTGGTTTTGAGAGATGAGTTAATGTATTGAATACCGTGGTTTTTCCAGCATTGGTATATCCAGCTATTGCTATGTGAGGTAGTCCATGCTCTTTTCTCTTCTGTCTCTCAAATTGTCTTCTTAATCTTAGCTCTTCCAATTCCTTCCTAATCTTAGTTAATCTTCTCTTAGCAAATCGATAATATGCCTCAGCTGCATAACCTCCAGGTCCAAGAAATCCAGGTAGTTCTCCTAACTTAGTTCTTCTCACCCACTCACGAATTAAGGGTAGTTCATGTCTAAGTCTAGCTAGCTCTATTTGTAATTTAGCCTCTTTAGATCCTGCATGGAGTGCAAATATCTCAAGTATAAGCTGTACTTTATCTATGACATCGAGTTTGAGTTCTCTCATAAGTCCTATTACCTGGCGTGGTTTAAGCATATCATACACTATTACTTTCTCTATCTCTAATTCCTTCACAATATCTTTCAGTTCCTTAACTTTCCCCTTCCCAACATAGAATCTAGGATCAGGATATCTACAAATCTTTATAAGTTGCCAAGGTTGATATCCAGCCTCACGTACCAATGCCTTTACTTCTTCAATATCTTCATATTTACAAGGTATTATTACCAGTGCCTTTACTCTCCACTTAATGCTCATCTACTCTTCCTCACTTTTCCTTATGCTCACTACCTCACCTAGTGTGGGTATGTATCTAGATTTCTTACTACTTCTAAAACCTTCTACATCTTCAGGTAATATAGGTTCTAATAGCTTTATTCCTAGAACTTCTTCAAGTCTCTTAGCAAGATTAATTGTTGGCTTTAGTCTTCCTGCTTCGATTCTTTTGATTGTGCTTTCTCTCTCCCTAACTTTTTCAGCGAGAACTCTAGTAGACCATCCTAGTTTTTCTCTTGCTCTCCTAATTCTCTCAGCATAGTCGGAGACAACATCAAAGTTCTCAAGAGTCCTTGATGGTCTAGACCTGGATTGTGGTGTTTTGTGTTTTGTAGGCTGTAATCCTGTGATTGGATAGGTTATTGTAGGTCTAGGCATAACTTTTTTGTACTGTTGTCTTTGCTCAGTAAGTACTTCTTGGGCATGTTTCTTAGTTATTTTAAGAGCACAGGATGGACATAGTGTAAGTAGAGCACCCTCTACATATACTCTACGTGCTTGAATTACTGGTACTTCACGCCCACACATTTCACACATTGTAGTTCTTCGCTTATATGACAAATCTACCCTCCATGTTATAGTGATAGAGGGTAAGAGTATTTAGCTCTTGTTAATAACATTAGCCTAGAGTAGGGAGCTGAGTATGGCAAGCATTAGTAGTGATAGAGGTGATGAGCTAGATTATGTAAGATTTCTCGAACAAAGAATTAGAGAGTTAGAAGCTGAAATATCATTACTAAAAAGAGAACTCAGATATTATCAAACAGAACTTGAGAAAGTGTTACAACCACCATTAATAGAAGCTATATTACTAGAGCTCCTACCTGATGGAAGAGCAATAGTTAAGAGCAGTACAGGACCTAATTTAGTAGTTCACATTCTAGATAGAATAGATAAATCTAAATTAATGCCAGGAGCATATGTAGCTCTAAATCAGCGTGGCTCTACAATAGTCGAAGTACTACCTCAACGTGAAGATCCTTATGTAAGGGCCATGGAGGTTATTGAAAGACCTAAAGTGAAGTACACTGATGTAGGTGGTTTAAAGAACCAAATAGGAGAGTTGAGAGAAGTAATAGAATTGCCGTTAAAATATCCAGAACTATTTAGAGAAATGGGCATTGAACCTCCTAAGGGAATTCTTCTTTATGGTCCTCCTGGTTGTGGTAAGACCCTGCTTGCTAAAGCTGTCGCTGGAGAGAGTAGTGCTACATTCATAAGATTAGTTGCTTCTGAATTAGCTCAGAAATTCATAGGTGAAGGAGCAAGACTTGTTAGAGAAGTATTTGCTCTAGCTAGGAGAAAAGCACCAGCAATAGTGTTAATAGATGAGATAGATGCAATAGCAGCTAAAAGACTCGATGTAGGTACCAGTGGTGAAAGAGAGATACACAGAACACTAACTCAATTATTAGCTGAACTAGACGGTTTCGATCCACTAGACAACGTAAAGGTTATAGCAACAACTAATAGAGTAGATATCCTTGACCCAGCAATACTAAGACCTGGGAGATTTGATAGACTAATTGAAATTCCGCTACCTGATGAGAATGGTAGGTATGAAATATTTAAAATACATACCAGGCGCATGAAACTTGAAAAGGATGTTGACTTAAATAAACTTGCTAAATTAACTAGAGGTGCAACTGGAGCTGATATAAAAGCTATATGTACAGAAGCAGGTCTTCATGCGATAAGAAGCGGAAGAAAAGTAGTTACATGGAGGGATTTTGAATATGCATTAGCTAAGGTATTAAAATCCAGACTCAGACCCTATGTTAATCAAACAGGTTATGAATGGTATGCATATAGTAAAAAATCACGTGGTATTGATCCAGCGATGTGAATCATATGCGTGTTAAAGCCTCTTCCCATTTTTTACTCAAACTAGCTGCCTTAATCGATGCTCAATTCTCTACTGGTGCCAGCAGAATCCTTGAGAAATTCAAAGATATATATGTCATAATATCGCCTTCGACTGGGAGACCTAGGATGATAATTAATGGAGAAGGCAATAGACTATTCTCAATAAGAGCTTCGGATTTCAGGCTCATACCAACTCTATACACAGCGAAACTATTGAAAGATATAGTAGAGTATCCTAGATTAAGAGTCGTTGTATGTAATGAAGTCTCAGAATTCATAGCTAAAGGAGGTAATGTATTTGCAAGACATGTACTAATTGTAGATGATAATATAAGAGCAGGTGATGAAGTAATGATAATTAATGAATATGATGAGCTATTAGCCATAGGAAGAGCTAAGCTCTCAGCTACCGAGATGCTTTTCTTTACACGAGGTGTAGCCGTAATTACAAGGGAGAGTGTGATGAGCAATGCATAAGAATGTAAAAATAGTAATATTTGATGAATGGCATGAAAAATTCAGAACCTTAAAGAATTCAGTATTCATTACAGGTTTTCCAGGTTTTGGTGCCACAGGCTACATAGCAACACGCTACATCGTATCTAAGTTAAAGCTCAGTAGAATTGGAGTTATTTTAACGAAATACATGCCGGAGTATACATTAAGAGATGAAGAACTTGATGTAGTTTTCCCCTATGAGCTCTATACAGATACAGAGAGAAAAATAATAGTTCTTGTAAACCACACACTACCTAGTGAAAGGTTAAGAACAGAATTTGCTGAAGCTATAGCTGAATGGATTAAGAATAAGGATATTAAATTATCAATTCTAATAGGGGGTTTAGATACAAGATTAAGAGAAGGTAATGAGGAACTTAGATGGCTTAAAACCTCCAAATGTGATGTAGAACTAAGCGAGCCTAAAATGAGTAAGGGTTTATACATCATAGGGCCTTTAGCTCTACTTATAATGATGATGGAGCTTAATAGAGTACCTGCCTTAGTCATTTTACCATATGCAGAGCCTCTAAGACCTGATCCAAGAGCTGCAGCTGTAGCTGTTAGAAAAGTATCAGAGCTTACAGGTATGAGAATAGATACAGCAGAGCTCATAAGTTATGCTAAAATCATAGAAGAAACAGAGAGAATACGTAGAGAAGCTGAAGAAGCAACAAGAAAATTATCAACTAGTGACAGGATGTATATCTAAACTACTTCAATTCTATTAACTTGATTTTCTTTGATAAATTCTTATCCATAGTTAAGGAGCTAATAACCCTCTTAATAACTTTCAAACTCCAGGGAATATTATTATCTATGATAAGTATTATTTCGGATATAGAATTTTGAAGAGCTTTAATAGTATTTATTAATAAGTCTTCAAGGTCTTTTAATGCATTGTCTTCAAATTCTAATATCATTTCAAATTGAGAAGCTGGATAAAGATCCTCAAGCTCCCATGGAATTATTCCAAGTATTGGTATGTAGAAACATATTGCATCATTCTTGTAATCTACATTCAGTTCACTAATTACTTTAGCGAATATGGCTGAATTTGAGAATGGTTTATTGTCGGGATCTCCGGGAATTACTATAAGTCTTTTACGCCTTCCTATCCATATATGGCTATGAATTAAATCTCTACATGTGTTTCTAAATCTCTTAATTTTAGGTCTATAGAGTGACATTCTATCAAATATGAATATGCCATGAATATTTCCTTTAGTTCTAGGATCTAGGCTCTCTAGGTACTTTGCATATTTCTTAAAGCTATGTAAAGCTCTATAGAGTAATGGGTGGGATTTAGCGCGAATTTCTAGTAGTTCCCATAATCTTCCTTCAGATATTGCAATCTTTATCCTCTTAATTTCTCTCATTATGACATAGAGATTATGTGTAGCAAGAAGTTTTACGCGCTGAATCTTCGGCATTTCTAGAAGATCTCTGGGTTCGTATTTAGAACATATAGGACATTCACAAGGCAAAGTTATGAGATCTTTGAGTCTTATGGTTCCAGAGTCAGTCATGTATCTATCATCACGTGCATATATTACATAGCTTGCAGAATCAAAAGTATCTACACCCAGAGCTACAGCAAAAGGTAAAATCATGGGGTGTCCTGCACCAAACAAGTGTACAGGCTTATCCACAGGTAATTTGGATTTGGCTGTGAAGATCATGTCCGTCAATATCCAGAATTTATAATGCTCCATAACTTTTACAGGACTTCCAATTGCATACATTTCATAATCAATTAACTGAGATGCTTGAGAGGCTGAGTAACTAACGAGGTCGAGGTATATACCACCCTGAATAGGTAGAACCCATATAATATTAGGTGAAGACTTTACAATATCAAGTACTTCCCTAGCTCTTCTTAACGTTTCTTCAACACTTTTCTTTGCTTGCTTATATGTTGCATCATCACTTGTTGGTATATCTAGGATAACTGCTATATCTGGTTCTATATCTTTCTCAAATTCAACTATTTCCCTATTTGTAACATCTATTTCTCCATACTGAAGTATTTGGTAAGCACCAGAATCCGTCATTATAGGTCCTTCGAATTCTAATAATTTATGTATACCTAAGCTAAGTGCTTTTTCACTGAAGTATTTTTTAATTATGTAGGCATTAGTGATTATTTGTTTAAATCCTACTTCAGTTATTTTGCTTACTGATAATTCTTGATCTTGTCTCAAAGGATTTATAACTGGAAAGAAAGCTGGTGTTTCAATCACACCATGACTCGTTTTTATTACTCCTATTCTTCCAGCTAGATCCTTATCTTTTATTTCAAAGGACATTTTCAGCCCTTCTTAGTCTTAACCCTTAGGTATTCCTGTAATAGGTCATAGAGTCTCTGTGCAAAAGGTCCTTCACCCTCAACACCGCTTTCAGTTATTTTGTATTTATGATAAACAATAACATAACCGAATTGATCGCTAATTTCAATGGCATGTGATGGTAATTGCAATCTTTGAACTATGAAATCTGCAAATTCTCTTGGATCAAAAACCGCTTCCTCCTCAATAATTATTTCAGATATTCTTGATCCATGGACAATGACCTTTGAGTGCTTAGTTCCTTGATCTGTTTCAACATCACTTAGAACAATGCTTAGTGTGTTTATGTCTATTCCTACTATTCTTCCCTTATACATTCTTCCATCAGCGAGTCTTACTGATACTTTCTTATCTATAAGTCCTCTTAGCTCACCCTGAAATCTCCTATGAGCTTCAGGAAGGCTCATTAATGCCACCAAAATAAACTTATTCCCTGGGGGTATTTGGATATTGCGTGACACGGTGGTGTAAATGTCAGGGGAGAAGGCACTAAAATTAGAAGGAATAGTAAGAAATTTAGAACGTTCAAGAATACCCAGTATATACATAGCTACAATAGATTGCGGCAATGATACAAGGATTATTATGGATATACATAAACGAGTAAAA